>JANNEK010000181.1:0-11719 GCA_031378605.1 Chitinophagaceae bacterium
CTACCATACAACAATATGCCATGAGCCATATCCGCCAATTGGAAGAGCAACGGGCGCCAGCCGAACAAAAAGAAATTTTTGAGAAGTTAATCATCCGTTCCTCTTTCGGAATTATTAATGCCGGTAGAAACTCGGCTTAAAAATTAATCATTTCCTTTATTTGCTATTCAAAACAAAAGCATTGCTGCTTTGTTCTTACATTTGATATCCCTGATAAATTATGGCTAAAAGTAGAAAAATAGAATCCGCGAATAACGAACCTGAATTAATTAATGAATCGAATAACCAGTTACAAGAGTACATAGAAGTATTCGGGGCGCGTGTGCACAACTTAAAGAATATAGATATTTCTATTCCAAAAAATAAATTAGTAGTAATTACAGGTATCAGTGGCAGTGGCAAATCATCTCTTGCTTTTGATACAATATACGCAGAAGGGCAACGCCGCTACATGGAAAGTTTTAGTGCTTATGCCCGGCAGTTTATTGGTGATATGGAAAGACCGGATGTTGATAAAATTACTGGTCTGTCTCCCGTAATTTCTATTGAACAAAAAACTACTAATAAAAATCCACGGTCTACAGTCGGTACCATTACAGAGATCTATGATTTTATGCGGTTGTTATTTGCCCGCATTGGTGAGGCTTACAGTTATAACACTGGAAAAAAAATGGTTAAGTGGAGTGAAGAAGAAATTGTAAATAATATATTCAAAAAGTTTGAAGACAGAAAAATTACGCTGTTGGCTCCCTTGGTTCGCGGACGAAAAGGGCACTACCGTGAATTGTTTGAAGACATTCGAAAAAAAGGTTTTTTAAAAGTAAGGGTCGATGGAGAAATAAAAGATATCACTTCAAAAATGCAGGTAGATCGTTATAAAATTCACAATATAGAAGTAGTGATTGATCGTTTAAAAGTTACGGATGAATTTAAACTTCGAATTAGCCAGAGCGTGCAACAGGCATTGAAGATGGGTAAAGATCTACTGTTTGTAAATGTTGAAGAACCCGAATTGCGAAACACAAAAAAAACTTCTTCTTTTAGCGAAAGTTCAAATGTAACGTTAGCTTCTTATTCGAAACAGTTAATGTGTGAAGAAACAGGCATCAGCTATGAGGAACCTTCGCCCAATGCTTTTTCGTTTAACTCCCCTTATGGTGCATGCCAGGTTTGTAAGGGTTTGGGTACCATGTTCGAAATTAATATGGAACTGGTAATACCCGACAATTCAATAAGTATCAGTGAGGGCGGCATTGCCCCGCTGGGTGAAGAACGCGAAGCTTACGTGTACAAACAAGTGCAGGAGCTCGCAAAGAAAAATAAAATCTCTTTAACCATACCAATCAAAGAGATTCCGAAAAAGCTATTGAATATTTTATTATATGGTAATGAAGAAGGTACTGAACTGGAAGATGATTTTGAGAATGTGAAATTTGATCCACAAGGGCCTTACGAAGGCATTATCAACATGCTTAAGCGTTGGTTTTATAATGGTCATAGCGAGGGACTGCGTGATTGGGCCGAAGGATTTATGCAATTAAAATCTTGTGAAAGCTGCGGGGGAACCCGTTTGAAAAAGGAAAGTTTATGGTTTAAAGTAAACGATCGAAATATAGCTGAACTCAGCAGTATGAACCTTGATAATCTTGCAGCCTGGATGGATGGTATTGAATTACGGATAAGCAATAAACAAAAAGCTATTGCCAAAGATGTTTTGAAGGAAATACGCGACCGGTTACAGTTTTTGTTAGATGTAGGGCTAACCTACCTTACCATTAACCGAAGTTCTAAATCACTAAGTGGCGGCGAAAGCCAGCGTATTCGGCTGGCAACTCAAATTGGTTCGCAATTGCAGGGCATCACCTATATTTTGGATGAACCAAGTATTGGATTGCATCAACGGGATAACCACCGCCTTATTGAAGCATTAAAAAACCTGCGTGATATTGGTAATAGTGTTTTGGTGGTAGAGCATGATAAGGATATCATGATGGCAGCAGATTACCTGATTGATATTGGCCCGAAAGCAGGTTTTCATGGAGGTAAGATTGTTGCACAAGGCGATCCAAAACAATTATTGAAATTAGATACCATTACTTCTGGTTATTTGAACGGGCATTATTCTATTGCAGTTCCGGCAGAACGAAGAAAAGGAAATGGACATTGGCTTGAATTAAAAGGCGCAAAAGGAAATAACCTTCGGAAGGTAGATGTACGTTTTCCGTTGGGAAAATTTATTGCGGTAAGTGGCGTAAGTGGGAGCGGTAAATCAACACTTATCAATGAAACCTTATATCCTATACTTTCAAAACATGCTTTTGGATCAAGAATGACTCCTTTGGAATACTCAGGGATAAAAGGGTTAGAACATATCGATAAAGTAATTGAAATTGATCAATCACCCATTGGACGAACACCGCGAAGCAACCCCGCAACGTATTGTGGATTCTTTACAGATATTCGAACGTTGTTTGCATCTGTACCTGAAGCAAAAATTCGTGGGTATAATGCCGGTAGATTTTCTTTTAATGTAAAAAATGGCCGCTGTGATGTTTGCGAGGGCGGCGGAATGCGTGTTATTGAAATGAATTTTTTACCAGATGTGTATGTGCATTGCGAAAAATGCCAGGGAAAAAGATATAACCGCGAAACACTGGAAATACGTTACAAAGGAAAGTCTGTAAGTGATGTGTTGGACATGACTGTTGAAGAGGCTGTTGAGTTTTTTCAAAATGTTCCTTATATCTATCGAAAAATAAAGGTTTTGGAAGATGTTGGGCTGGGGTATATAACGCTTGGTCAGAGTGCTGTAACACTTTGCGGGGGAGAAGCACAGCGGGTAAAGCTTTCAACGGAATTATCTAAGCGGGATACCGGAAAAACTTTTTATATTTTAGACGAACCAACTACCGGGTTGCATTTTGAAGATATAAAACATTTGCTCGAAGTATTAAATAAGCTAACCGACAGAGGTAATACCGTATTGGTGATTGAACACAATATGGATGTTTTAAAAGTAGCCGATCATATTATTGATTTGGGCCCCGAAGGCGGAGACGGTGGTGGTAAAATTTTATTTGAAGGAACCCCGGAAGAATTAGCGAACGTAACAGAAAGTTATACTGCTGTTTTTTTGAAACCTGAACTGATGTAATCAATAGTTTTAGAACTATTAACATTCACTATTTTACTTCTTCTTTTTCCTTAATCTGAAAACATATTTTTTCACCCGGTTGATCATCCGGAACCCCAAATATTTTCATTTTGCCTGCTTTACTTTCAATCGTAAAACTCATCTTAAGTTGTTTGGTTTGCCCGCCACCATTCATCTCTGCATCTGTTTTACAGTCAATCGTCCCTTCTGTATAATCGGCATTCATCTTGCAAATTTTTTCAACATGCTTGCCCGAAATTTCCGCCGTATTTCCATCCGGCAATACAATTGTTATGAATATACTGTCTTTACTGATCGTAATATCTGCATTAAAAGGTACGTCATCTCCTTCGGAACCATCTTCCTTTACACTAAAAACCCTTTCTGTTTTTAACTTAAATTTTTTATCGCATTGGGCATATGTTAAACTATTTGTACTAACTATGACCACTAAAAGAAAAATAATTTTAATCATATATAAATTTTAAATGGAGATGAAATTAATACTAAATACTGATTAAAACCTTACAGGAAGTAAAATAATAACGACCATTCGTGTAGTATTGATTTCCGTACCTTGCAGGCTTCTGAAATAAGACATAGGCAGCGAAAAAAGGTTACAGGAATCATTCTTTTTTTCTCTGATTAAAAACGGAATATGAAAAAAGATTTAAGAAAAGAACAGGCGCTTGAATATCACTCAAAGGGTCGTCCGGGAAAAATAGAAGTAGTACCTACTAAAGAAGCCAAAACGCAACGCGATTTATCACTCGCCTATTCCCCGGGCGTTGCAGAACCCTGTATGGAAATAGTTGCAGACATTGAAAATGTTTATAAATACACTGCCAAGGGAAACCTTGTTGCCGTAATCAGTAATGGTACGGCGGTATTAGGTTTGGGTGATATTGGCCCGGAAGCCGGCAAACCGGTAATGGAGGGTAAGGGAGTACTCTTCAAAATTTTTGCAGACATCGATGTTTTTGACATTGAGATCAATGAAAAAGATCCTGAGAAATTTGTACAAATTGTAAAAGCGTTGGAACCCACTTTTGGCGGTATTAACCTGGAAGATATTAAAGCACCGGAATGTTTTTACATTGAGAAAAAATTAAAGGAGCAGATGAAAATTCCGGTGATGCACGACGATCAGCACGGAACAGCCATCATTAGTGCAGCAGCCCTATTAAATGCGCTTGAAATTCAGAAGAAGAAAATTGAAAAAGCAAAATTTGTAGTTAATGGAGCAGGTGCTGCGGCTGTTGCCTGTATGAACTTATATGTAGCATTGGGTGCTAACCGCGAAAATTTTTTAGTGTTTGATAGCAAGGGATTGATTCATGAAAACCGTAAAGACCTCGATGAATTAAAAATCGGGTTAATTTCTAAAGGAAAAGATATTACCCTTGCTGAATCTTTAAAAGATGCAGATGTTTTTATTGGTTTAAGTAAAGGAAATATTTTGAATACGGAGATGGTAAAGAGTATGGCAAAAAACCCCATTGTATTTGCAATGGCCAATCCAGATCCTGAAATAAGTTGGGAAGATGCAACCAATGCCCGCAAAGATATTATTATGGCAACCGGTCGAAGTGACTATCCAAACCAGGTTAACAATGTGTTAGGCTTTCCCTTTATTTTTCGTGGAGCCTTAGATGTTAGAGCTACTCAAATTAATGAAGCGATGAAGCTTGCTGCTGTTAAAGCACTGGCAAGCCTCGCTAAAACTCCCGTACCCGATATTGTAACTACGGCCTATAACGAACGCAATATTTCATTTGGCCCGAATTATATTATTCCGAAACCTTTGGATCCCCGCTTGCTTTCTACCGTAGCGCCTGCTGTTGCTAAAGCTGCCATGGAAAGCGGTGTGGCAAAATTCAACATCAACAATTGGGAACAATATGTTATTGAATTAAACAAACGACTGGGACTCGATAACCAGATTATGCGGATACTGGGAAACAAAGCCCGCCGGGCCCCCAAACGAATTGTTTTTGCAGAAGCCGACAATATTAAAATTTTAAAAGCAGCTCAAATTATTTTTGATGAAGGTATTGGTTATCCAATTTTATTAGGAAAAGAAAAAAAGATAATCGCCATTGCCGAAGAAAATAATATCGATATCGAAGGGTTGCCCATTATAGATCCGCAATCCGATGAACAGGAAGAAAAACGAAAAGGATTCGGAGAAATTTTCTTTAAAAAAAGACACCGTCGTGGAGTAAACTTATACGAATCGCAAAAAGCAATGCGCGATCGCAATCATTTTGGCTGTATGATGGTGGAAACAGGCGAAGCAGATGCTATGATTTCTGGACTTACCAAAAATTATGCAGACACCATTCGGCCGGCGATTCAAATTATTGGTACCGAAGAAGGTGTTCAAAAAATTGCAGGCATGTACCTCCTGCTTACTAAACGCGGTCCCTTGTTTATGGCCGATACTACAGTAAATTTTAATCCAACCGCAGAAGAGCTGGCAGATATAACGTTAATGGTTGACCGGGAAGTTAGAAATTTCAATATTACACCACGTATCGCAATGTTAAGTTATTCAAATTTTGGAAGCAGCGATTCGCCCGAAGCAAGATTAGTAGCAAAAGCCACTGAATTGGTAAAACAACGAAACCCTTCTCTTATTGTTGATGGGGAAATGCAGGTGAGCATGGCATTCAATAAAGAGTTACTGAAAGAAAATTATCCTTTTTCTGAATTAGCCGATAAGGATGTAAACACGTTAATATTTCCTAACCTCGCTTCTGGTAATGTAGCCTATAATTTATTAAAAGAAGTAGGCGATGCAGATGCTATCGGTCCTATTCTCCTTGGGTTGAAAAAACCTGTTCATGTATTGCAGTTGGGTAGCTCGGTTAGAAGTATTATTAATATGGCATTGGTAGCGGTAGTAGATGCACAACTTAAATCTAAAATACCTACCGAGGACATCGTAAGCAAATCGCCCTGGTGGAAACGTTTTAAAAAAGTAAGCAAAGAAAACTATTAATATGAAAGGATTCCGTTTCGTAATGCTTTTGTGTTCCATTATTTTTTTCGCCTGCTCCGGAAAAAAGATCAAAGAAAAAGTAAATAAGGTAAGCGAAACTGCCGGAGAAGTAATAGGGGAAGCGGCCAAAGGCGTATCACGTGGAGTAGAAAACGCCTTTGAAATTACGATTGTAAAAAAAGATACTATCTCATTAAATGCATTGAGCTTTGGAAAAGTGATTTTGTATTCGGATTCGAGTGCGAACGATAACCGGTTAAGTGTTTATATTATTTTTAATAAAGATTTCAACCGGAATGTCTGGTTAAAAGTATTTGATAAGGCGGGGCTGGAACTGGGTCGCTCGAAAGTATTACTAACCGGAAAAAGAGACCAGGCTATTTATACCGACTTTGTTTTTGATGCAAAAACCAATATCGACCGGGATTGCACAATTATTATGGAATGATGTTATCTTCACACAAATAATGCTGCGTGACTTTATTTACAGAATTTGGCCGTTACCTGTTGATGATTAAAGGGATGTTTTCCAAACCCGAAAACGGAAAAATGTATTGGAAAGAACTTATGCACCAATGTTCTGAAATTGGTTTAGGTTCTTTAGGCATTGTTGTTATTATTTCTGTTTTTATGGGGGCGGTATCTGCCTTGCAAACAGCTTATCAATTAGTAAGCCCCATTATTCCTCTTTCTGCCATTGCTCAAATTGTACGCGATACCGTAATCCTCGAATTTGCACCTACCCTTATTTGTATTGTACTTGCAGGCGTGGTAGGTAGTAAAATTGCAAGCGAATTGGGCAATATGAGATCGAGCGAACAAATAGATGCCTTAGAAATAATGGGCATCAATACAAAAGCCTACCTCATCTTTCCAAAAATTATTGCGGCCATGATCATGATTCCCTTGCTGGTGGTTATATCAATGGCATTGGGAATCTGGGGGGGAAGGCTTGCTGTTGTTGCATCGCATGTAATGTCGAATACTGAATTTGATAAAGGATTACTGGAAAGTTTTATTCCTTATAATGTATTTTTTGCCTTAATAAAAGGGTACACATTTGCCTTTATTATTTCCAGTATTCCGGCTTATTATGGATATTATGTACAGGGTGGTTCCCTTGAAATTGGCAGGTCGAGCACAAAGGCGGTGGTGGTAAGTTGTATTGCCATTTTATTTGCCGACTATATACTTGCAGCATTATTACTGGATAAATAATCTTTCTAATTGCAATTGAATGATTGAAGTAAAAAATATACAAAAAAAATTTGGCGAGAAGATTGTCATCGATGATGTTAGTGCGGTTATGGAAGCAGGTAAGTGCAATCTCATCATCGGAGCCAGTGGTAGTGGAAAAACTGTACTGATGAAGTGTATGGTTGGTTTGTTTATACCAGATAGTGGCCAGGTATTATATAATGGAAACGACTTTAACCATATTAACGACGAAGCAAAAAAAGATATTCGTAAAGAAATAGGAATGCTCTTTCAGGGTTCAGCGCTGTTCGACAGCTTAACCGTAGAACAGAATATTATGTTTCCCCTAAACATGTTTACCAAAGATACCAACCGTCAAAAAATGCAACGGATGAATGAGGTACTTGACCGGGTAAACCTGAAAGATTCCAATAAAAAATTTCCGGCTGAATTAAGTGGGGGTATGAAAAAAAGAGTAGGCATTGCCCGCGCTATTGTATTGAATCCAAAATATCTTTTTTGTGATGAACCCAATTCGGGACTTGATCCTCAAACTTCGCTTGTCATCGATAAATTGATTAAAGAAATTACACTCGAATACAATATCACTACTATTGTAAATACGCACGATATGAACAGTGTAATGGAAATTGGTGACCGCATCGTTTATATGTACCAGGGGTTGAAAGAATGGGAAGGCAGTAATAAAGAAATCATATTCAGCAAAAATGAACGTCTCAACGAATTTATATTCGCCTCTGAATTCTTAAAAGATGCAAAAGATATGCGGATGCTGGAACAGGCCGGTAAAATTTCGGATGACAGGAATATGGATGAGCTTTTAAAATAAACGATCGTCACACGCATTTATCAATTTCCAATTTAACAATGATGAAACAGTTTTTCTTAACGTTGTTTTTCTTTTTCTCTTCTTCGATACTCCTTTTCTCGCATGAATTCTGGTTACACCCAACAAAATTTATTTACCAACCCGGTGAATTGATTACCATAAAATTATTAGTGGGCGAAAACTATGAAGGCGAAAATTGGAGCGGTACTAGCAAAAGCATTGAAAATCTTCAACTGCATTTTCCGGGAACTACTGATGAACTCTCTCAAAAGATTGGAGAAACCCCGGGAGATTCTCTGCAATTTTCTATCTACGAAGAAGGAACCTGCCTGCTCAGCTATCATTCTACCAATAAATTCATTGAACTGGAAGCCGAAAAATTTAACGAATATCTTAAAGAAGATGGATTGCAAAATGCAACAGACTACCGCTTAGCTCACCACGAAACAGATTCAGTTGGCCGCGAATATTACCAGCGAAGTGTAAAAACAATTTTCCAGGTTGGAACAAAAAAAACATCTCTCTATAAAAAACAAACCTCCCTTCCGCTTGATATTATTCCATTACAAAACCCCTATGAGTTAACAAAAGGCAGTAGCAGCACACTTACTGTTAAAGTACTCTTTCAAAAAAAAATATTGACCAATCAATTAGTCGTTGTATGGCATCGGTTGAATGGAAAAACAATAAAAGAAGAATATAAAACAAATGAATCAGGTCAACTTAGTTTTACGGTGAGTAGTGATGGACGCTGGATGGTAAGTACGGTAAAAATGGAGCGCATCACCAACGATTCAAAAGTACAATGGCAAAGCTATTGGGGAAGTTGTACGTGGGGATATGAGTAAAGGAGGGAAAGAGAAAAGACGGAAAGAGGGAAAGACGGAAAGAGGTAAGGAGAAAAGACTGAAAGAGGGAAAGAGAAAAGGGACAAAGAGATAAAGAGAAAAGAGATAAAAAGATAAGAGAAATAGGTAAGGAGAAAAGAGTAAGAGATAAGAAAAATAGCTAAGGAGAAAAGAGGTAAAGAGATAAGAGAAAAGATTTTTAAAATAAATAGGATTTAAGTTTGGAAAGGCTTTTGCCGAATAGACTTACAATAGTACAAGAGTGCGACGCAACGAAGCCTAATAGTGATTGAATAGCCGGGCACATAAAACTTCAAACCACAAACCATAAACCTTTATTCCTTTTCCCCTATTTTTGCCCAACTTTTAATACTATTTATGAGCATTCTAGTAAATAAACAATCCAAAATTTTAGTACAGGGTTTTACGGGTACCGAGGGAACTTTTCATGCTACTCAAATGATTGAATATGGCACTAATGTAGTGGGAGGAGTTACGCCGGGTAAAGGCGGTACCCTTCACCTCGATCGGCCTGTTTTTAATTCGGTTTCCGAAGCGGTTCAATCAACCGGTGCTAATGTATCGATCATATTTGTTCCGCCTGCTTTTGCTTCAGATGCTATTATGGAAGCTGCGGATGCAGGGATAGCATTGGTGGTTTGTATTACCGAAGGAATTCCAATCCAGGATATGATACGTGCTAAAAATTATTTACAGGGAAAACCTACGCGTTTAATTGGACCTAACTGCCCGGGAATAATTACTGCCGATGAATGTAAAGTTGGAATTATGCCTGGCTTTGTTTTCAAAAAAGGAAAGATTGGTATTATTTCTAAATCAGGTACACTTACCTATGAAGCATCTGACCAGGTTGCTAAAGCGGGGTTAGGAGTTTCTACTGCAATCGGTATTGGTGGTGATCCTATTATTGGTACTACAACCCGCGAAGCATTAGAACTTTTTATGAATGATGCCGATACCGATGCAATTGTTATGATTGGTGAAATTGGTGGTGGTATGGAAGCAGAAGCCGCCAATTGGTACAAAGCAAATAATAAAAAACCGGTTGTTGGTTTCATTGCGGGTCAAACTGCACCTCCCGGTCGTCGTATGGGCCATGCCGGTGCCATTGTTGGTGGTGCTGATGATACTGCAGCCGCTAAAATGAAAATAATGACTGAATGTGGCATTCACGTGGTATCGAGCCCGGCAGATATCGGCGCAACCATGGCGAAGATTTTAAAAAAATAATAACGGTATAAAAAATAGATAAGAAAACCTCCATATTGCGGAGGTTTTTTTGTGCCCGGTTATTGTCCAATGCTCAACACCTGTTGCCCGTCCGTATGGCTGGGCAGATGTGACTCCCTTGTACAACATCAATTTTATAGAGCGATAAAAACATTTTACTTGAAAATTCATTTTGCATCACTCGATTGGAACGAGCTCAAAAAAAGAGGCTGTATCAAAAGACGATAAAATCTCAAAAGACGCTACGACGCAAAGAAGAAAATAATGAAGATCAAACGTTGCGACTTTGCGTCGTTGCGAGAAAAAATATTTAAAATACTTTTGAAACAACCTCTTTATCATTAACCGTCCTATATAAATTAGTTATCTGAATCGTCTAATATATTCCGCTAATTCTTCTTTACTGCTGCTGAACGAAAACACATCGTACAATTGAAAATAATTGTTCCTATCCACCGTATTTCTATAAGCATACTTTGCCAGTTCAAGTTTATTGGTTTCAAAAGCAAACAATAACGCCATTTCTCTTACCTGCCCTGCACTAAAACTATTTCGATCAATGGTTTGTTTGGCAATTTCCAATCTTGAACGTTCAAAACTTTCGCGACTCAATGCATTTTTTAGCATTTCAAAAGAACGTATATCCATTCCACCACGTGTATTGTCATATCGGTTATCACGATTATCACGGTCATCCCTGTCCCGGTTATGATCCCCGTTGCGGTTATCATCTTTATCGCGATCATAATCTTTGTCGCGATTACGACCCCAATCATTATCACGATCTCTTTTGTTACCATCATTAAACCTGCGTTCATCTATTTCTACCTGACCAAAACGATTAATGGTAAGACAAATATTCTGCCGGGGTTTTACTAGTATGGTAGCATTATACAATACTTGCTTCCTGCCTCTGCGATCAAAGATATCGCCCCAACCAAAATTTCTTCGATCTAAACTGTATACCTGAACGCGGTGATACCCGGGGCGAAGATCGTCGATGACGAATTCTCTTCCGCGATTGTTGTAGCGTATTTCATCTACTTCAATCAATAATTGTTTATTACTAAAGTCGGTGATGGTAATTTTTCCATCACGATGATCAGCGAAGCTGGTTAGTGTAACCAAAGCTGCTGTAATAAGTGTAAAGATCTTTTTCATATTTTTAATCCTCCTGTATACTGAGAATCCAAACCAATGCCAGGGATTAATAAAGAATCTATAATGATTCGTTAAAGAAAAAATATTAGTTAGTAGCAGTTAGTGCTATGGTAAGAATACATTGGCAGATTATTTATTTTTTAAAAAGCTGTTTAATTTAAACATGTTGATCCCTCAGGGCCGGGTGGCCGTTACCCTGGACATCGCGCTGCACCCGCTTCTTGCTTACGCATCCCGACGGTGTCGGGCACGAA
>JANNEK010000182.1:0-22481 GCA_031378605.1 Chitinophagaceae bacterium
TGCTCAGGCCTTCAGACCTGAGAAGAAATGATAATTGATACAATGATGAAATATGGCATAAGATTATTTATTATCTCCATCCTGAAGGACGGAGCAAGTGAGGGGCAACCTGATGAAATCTGAAAGGCTCATTAATTGTCAGGATCTACTGACTTGCTCAGGCCTTCAGGCCTGGGAAAACTTATTGCACCAATTAACCCCAGAAAAATAAAACATGAAAGCAATTGTTGATTGTAATAATTTCTATTGTTCCTGTGAACGGTTATTTAAACCGCATTTAGAAAACCGCCCCGTAGTAGTATTAAGTAATAATGATGGATGTATTATTTCGCGCAGCGATGAAGCAAAAAAAATTGGTATTGCTATGGCCGGGCCCTACTTTCAGGCTAAACCGATTATTGAAAAAAATGGTATTGAAGTATTTTCTTCGAACTATAATTTATATGGCGATCTCAGTTGGCGTGTAATGGAAACCCTAAGAATAATGATGGGCGAAAAAAATGTAGAAGTTTATTCAGTGGATGAGGCCTTTATTGATCTCACCTCGTTTTCCGGCACAGACTGGCAGCAATTGGCAAAACAAATTCGTGAAACAGTGGAGCAATGGACCGGTATAAAAGTTTCCGTTGGAATTGCTCCTACGAAAGTATTAGCGAAACTGGCCAATCGTATTTCTAAAAAAGATAAAAAGCAAACAAATTGTATAACGGTATTGGACACCGAAGAAAAAATAGTTTCCGCCTTGCATTCAACTCCCGTTGGCGATGTTTGGGGCGTTGGTTCACAATATGCCAAAAAATTACAGGAGCAATGGGGTATTCAAAATGCACTTCAGTTGAGAAATATTAGCGAAGAGTTCGCGAAAAAATATCTTGGAGGTGTTACAGGTGTACGACTCGTAAAAGAATTAAAGGGCCAGCAGGCCAAAGATATGGAGGAAGAACTGACTGTTAAAAAAATGATTGCAACCACCCGAATGTTTGGTAGTCCCGTTAGTGATATCAATGATATTAAAGAAGCTGTGGCCACCTATACTTCAAGGGCAGCCGAAAAATTAAGACGTCAATTTTCTGCTGCAAAAATTATAAGTGTTTTTGTTGTAAAAAAAGAACAGGATTATCAGCTAAACTTTCGGCAAAGCGGTACGATCAGTACTTCTAGTATTTTGCCGATGGCAACCTGCCTAACCCAGCAATTGATTAAGCCCGCACTAGAGCTGGTCGATAAAATTTATGAAAAGGGAAGTCAATATAAAAAAGCTGGTGTAATGCTGAGCGGTATTACACCTGATAATTCTAAACAGGGAAATTTATTTTTTTCGGAAACTAAGAACAGCGAACGAAAATTGATGGACATGATTGATAATATAAATTTCAGTCAACGCGATGACCTGTTAAAATTTGCTGCCAGTGGAACCCGGCGCGATTGGAAAATGAGGCAGGAATTGCGAAGCAGAAAATATACCACCCGCTGGGAAGAATTATATTTGGTGAAATAGATGAATTGTTGCCATTTTTGGTTCCTTGAGTAACTGGGTATGCGAAGGCCAATTAATTATTTGCTCTATGGTGTATTTATTGAAGCCTGTTTGCAATAAAACTCAATCAGCAAGTATTATTGAGCGTTAGCTTTTTTGTTGAGAGCAATAATTCCTTATTTTTTTTCCAGTTGCTCAAAAATATAGGAAAGGGGCGCTTCTTCCAGTACTTTCCTTATAGACATATTGTTTTCTACTTTCCATTTTATAAGTCGGATACAGCCCGCTTCAATTTCAATAGCAGTAATGTCCCCATCTGCAAAACAACAACAGCCGCTATTAAAATACGAAGGTATGGCCATTGTTTTATGAAATTGTTTTCCATAATATTCGGCTTTGCGGTAGTTTATTTCGGTTTGAAGCTCTTTAATTTTTTCACTATTATTATTTTCCTGCTCTTTCATTAATTGTTTATTCAATCGATCGATATGATCCAACGAAGCAAAAACGGGTTTATGTGTATGACCTGAAATGAATAGAAGATCTTTTTGGGTAGCACTCCATTCGTACATCATTATATTATGTGCATCTACCAATTCAAATGAATCGGAGGTTGTATTAATGCTTATTTCCAGGAATCGTTGAATGGGTGTCCAGATTGCGGCTACTACCCATGTGCTAAATGGGTTGCCATCACTTTTTTTATCGCCCTGATGACCATGGGTTAGAAAAACAGAGAAGTCTTTTTGGAGATAATTTGTTTTTAATAATATGCCCTCATAAATTTTTGTTTTTTTCCCAAAAATGGGTTTTAGAAAAAGATTTTGTTGAATTTCATATTTCCATTCCAGGTCGTGATTGCCAAAAGTTCGATAGTAACGATCGCTTTGTAAAAAACGGGCTTCTTCCAACAAAATCAGTCTATTCTTTTCAATCACCACTTCCGGTTTGTTTTCCCAAAGTTCCTCGGAGTCACCAATGCTAAGTAGTGTAAAATTTTCTTTATAATAATGATCGAGTGCCGCCAGGTAATTTTTTTCTGATAACCGAAAATCGTCGGCAGTGTCGCGGGCGCCTTTGTGCTGATCGGAAACGATGACAAATTTCCCGGAATTCATGTCAAAGCGAATTATTGGACCAGCTAATTCTTTTCCTTCGTTTATAGAATTTAATAAATGATCAAGCGATGAAAACACATCCGCTTTATGAGGAGAAGATGATAACCTATTGGCTAACCAGGTAACAGGTTTTTTAAGCATCCATTGAAAAAATCGGCGCATAATAGATTTTGATGATTCAGTCAGACTGTTGTAACTTTTGCAGCAGGTCAAATAAATTATCCGGGTATTTATCCTTAAGTTAATAAGTACTGCAATGATCGTATTGTTCTTTGGTGCCTTATTAACTTAGGTAAATCGTTGCTATCATTATTTATAGCTAAATTAGAATTAACCAATCAAACACGCTAAAATTTTATCAATCAATAATTCTTTATGAAGAACGAACCTTATTCGGCAAAAATTCTGAGAAATTTTTTTGGGATAGCTATAGCGGTAACAGTAGTTGCTTTTTTACTCATGCGTTTTGTAACAGATGGTTTAGCTGCCAGCCGTATTGTTGAATTTGAAATGGCAAAAACAACAGCTAAAGCACAGGAATTAATGAATAGCTGGGGAACGGAGGGAACACTTCGATTTTTAAATGGAATTTATGCAGATTTTATTTTTATAATTGGATATGTTGCCGCATTGTTTTTTGGGTGCCGTTATATAGGGCATTTATCAGGACATTCCATATTTAAAAAAGCCGGGTATGTATTTTCTTTTTTTGCCATCATTGCCGGGGTGAGTGATACATTGGAAAACATAGGTATGCTATACACAATCCAACAAAAAATTACCGGCTGGGTGGTTCATTTCACCTACGATATGGCCTTTGTAAAATTTTCGTTGCTCTTTATTGCTTTATTATTTATTGTCATCTGCCTCATCTTTCGTGGAATTGACAAATTAGCAACGAACCGTAAATCGTTTATACTTTAACGTACCATTTCTTTTTATCCATCATCCAAACAATAACCCACATTATTGATACGATGCAAAGAGCATAAAGCAATGAGCCCACTTTAAGATTATTGGATACCGGCTTACAAACATGATCGTAAAACCAGGGTAATGCACTTGTATATGTTTTTTCGCCTTGCGGGTTAACCTGATCTACCCAGCGGAATAATCCCAGGATGCGGGGAAAAAGTCCGCTTAGTACAAAAATAAAAAGAGGGTTTTTGCCAAAAACATCAAAAAATCGGCTCCAGGCTCCCCTCACTTTTTTAAATTCTATCAGATAGATAAGGATACTCAAAACTACTATTGCCAGCCCCGTTGTGTACAATACATAAGAGCTTGTCCATATTTTTTTGTTGATAGGGAAAGATAAATCCCAGCAGAAACCTGTAAAAATTAATACAGAACCTGCTACAAAAAGATTGGTTAGCATTTCATAGTTCTTCTCTTTTTGCTGAATATAATTGCCTGCAAAATAGCCAAACACAACTTGTGCTATTGCGGGAATGGTGCTCATTAATCCTTCAGGGTCAAAAGCAAGTCCCTCGCCCTTATACATATGCGCTTCGCCTAATAGTTGTTTGTCGATGGCTGTACCAAACCATCCCGTTAAGCTATAAGAATCTGTTGGGTTAGATAGCAGGCACATCATCCAATATCCTAATAGCAGGATGGTAGTGAATAAAAAAGCACCTCTGAGTTTAAAAAAATAGATGAGAAGTGCCGCAAAAAAATAACATAAGGCGATCCGTTGTAAAACTCCGAAGATTCTTATGCCACTTGAAGCATTAGCCGGATCAATCCAATATTTAAGAACAAGTGATTCTCCGCTCCATTTAATAAACGGTGCCCAATTTAGAAAAAGTCCGATGGCAAAAATGAGTACAGTTCTGGTTATTACTTTTTTAAGGAAGAAGGCAGTGCCTGCGGTTTCCATTCGGGGCATCACAAAAGCCATTGCAATACCAACTGCAAAAAGGAAGAAAGGAAAAACCAGGTCAGTGGGGGTGCAACCATGCCAGGGGGCATGAGCAAGGGGAGTAAATAGATGAGACCAGCTTCCCGGGTTATTTACTAAAATCATGAGGGCTACCGTAGCGCCTCTGAATACGTCAAGCGAATAATATCGATGTTTCACAATACATGGTTAAGGTTTTTAAAGATAGTGATTTGGAGATTTGGTACTGGTTTCAATTTTCAAGAAAGCGGAATGAATTAAGTCGGCAAAACTGCCCGATTACAATTTTCAAATAATTGGTTTACCAGATATTGGGTACGACCCTCACTCCCAGAAAAACATGGTTCACATTAAAAATCACCTATATTTGCACCCAGAAAAACAGTAGATAGTTTTCAGGCGATGGAAGAAATGTAAAAGGAGGGATTGACGGACGAGACATTAGCGAAGCATTCTTATCATTGTTGATTAAAAACCGGTACTTATTTCCTGTGAAAAAAACAGAATTAATTGCAACAAAAAATAGTGGAAGGGTATAAGGAGTATTTCAAAAGGATACTTGCTTATGCCCTTATCTTTTTTTGTAAGCAATGAAGAAATAATAAGCTAATTATTTTTTCTTCAACCAGTTACAAAAATCAACTGTGACTGAGGTGGCGAAGCTTTGCCATAAATTTTAGAAAGAAAGAATGGAAAAAAAGAGATGGTATGCGGTTTACACCAAACCACGTTGGGAGAAAAAGGTATACCAGTTATTACAGCATAAAGCAATCGAGGCTTATTGTCCTTTGAATAAAGTAAGGCGTAAGTGGAGTGACCGTATAAAACTGGTTGAGGAACCATTGTTTAAATCCTATGTTTTTGTACAGGTAACGGAAGCGGAAAGAACGATGGTTCGTATGACCAATGGCGTGGTAAATTTTGTGTATTGGCTTGGGAAGCCGGCGGTGATAAAAGATCGGGAAGTTGAAATGATCAAGCGATTTTTAAATGAACATGTAACCGTAGAAGCAAAATCAGTTGCTATTGCCACAGATGCAAAAGTCAAAATCGAGGCGGGTGCTCTTATGAACCAGGAAGGTATTGTTATTGGCGTAAAAAATAAGGAAGTAGAAATACTTATTCAGAGTATTGGTTATAGACTTGTGGCTATATTACCAAAATCAAAAGTTAGCCTAATCCGATAATTCTTTTATAAAAAGCAATTCAATGAAGATAGTATCTGCCATTCTCCTGGTTATTTCGGTGATGTTATTAAATACATCCTGCATTTTATCAAAAAAAGCTCCGTTACAATACCTTCAAACAGGAATGGATACGGGAAAACTTAAAAAAATACAGGTACCCGACCCCGTTGTTCAAAAGGGAGATCTTTTGAGTATTTTAGTTTTTAGTGCTGATAGTAAAGCGTCTGTACCGTTTAATCAACCTGTTATTTCGACTGGAAATAGTTCTGTTGAAGTAGGGAACACTTCCTCAGTGCCCTCGTCGTTACAAACAGTTTCTGGTTACCTGGTAGATCAGGAAGGTAATATTCAATTTCCGTTACTTGGGTTATTAAAAGTGGAGGGTCTTACAAAGGCCAGCATAAAAGAATTGCTGGATTCAAAGTTAAAAAACACTCTGTTAAAGGACCCCTATTATATTATAAGGTTTGTAAATTTTAAAATTACAGTAATGGGGGAAGTAAACAGAGCTGGTAGTTTTAGCATTCCTTCCGAAAAGGTAAATATACTGGAAGCACTTGCCCTTGCAGGTGAATTATCTGTATGGGGACGGAGAGACATTGTTACTGTAATACGTGAAGTAAATGGTAATCGGGAAATAGCGCAATTGGATCTTACCAATTCAGCGATCTTCAGTTCGCCTTATTATTATCTTCAGCAAAACGACATAATCCTCGTAGGCGAAAAGAAAAACAAAGAAATTGCTAACGACCAGGTTACCCAGCGAAACGTTGGTATTATTACTAGTATCATTTCTTCCATAGCGATTGTAATTACAGCCATTTCTGTAATAACCAAATAAATTTATTTCTTATATGTTAGAAAATAATTTGGAAGTTAACCAGGCAAAACAAGACAGTAGCCCGCGGGAGTGGGTAATGAGGTATATAAGATATACTCCATTAATAATTATTTGTATTGCGTTAGGCTTAATGGGTGCGTACTTACAGCTTCGATATTCGGTTCGCGTTTACAGCGTTAATGGAAAATTGTTAGTTAAAAATAGTAGCCCCTATGGAGGAGGGCGTGAAAAATTTGATGAAATCTTTATGATGCAGGGTCCATCGCGAAATATGAACGATGAAATCGAAATAATCAAATCAAGATACATGGCGAGAAGGGTAGTTCGCTCCTTAGGGCTAAACATTATGTATTATAATAAAGGTACCATTCGTTCCTCGGTGATCCATCCAAAGGAAACCCCTTTTGTTATTGAAATTGTTAATATGCCCGACTCCACATTAGGAGCTTCATTTATGATAACGATTTTAGATAACAATCGATTTTTATTGAATGAAGAGAAAAAACCCTATTTCTTTAATCAGCAAATAAGAAATTCAAAAGGACTTTTTGTTGTTAAAAAAACGAATAATAGTTTTGATATTTTTAAGAGTAAAGAATTTCAGGCAAATCTTGCCAGTGATGAAAATAGAGCCACATCCATTGCTGGCGGGTTACGAGTATCGCAGGCAACAGACTATGCAAACGTGTTGAATCTTACCTACGAGACAGACAATATCCGATTAGGTAAAGATATTATTAACCAGTATATGGAAGAATACCAACAATCAAGCCTTGAAGACAAAAGGATGATTGCAGTAAATACTTTATCATTTATTGATGAGCAATTGGATACCGTTAAGACGAATCTAAGCAGGGTCGAGGGCATACAGCAGCAATTTCAGGAAAGTAATAAGATATATAACACTAAAGAGCAGTCGCAAATACTCTTGAGTCAGATGCAGGAAGTAAATAAGGAGCTAACGGAGCAGGAAGTAAAACTTAAGATCGTAGATTATTTGATAAAGTACTTAGCAAACCCAACTAATGAAAATAGGATCATGACTCCTTCTGCTTTGGGTATTGAGGAGCCATCGCTGGTACAGCAAATAGCAGAATATAACAATCTGCAATTGGAAAAGGAAACAACCTTAAAAAATACACCAGCCAATAATCCGGTGGTTCAATCATTGGATGCAGGAATTGCCAAAGTAAGGAATGATATGGTAGAAAATCTTCGTAACGTCCGGCAAACTTATGTAACAGCTATACGGGACTTGAATAGTAAGAATTCACAGGCCGATCTTTCACTACAAACTATTCCTGGTAAAGAACGAAAAGGATTGGATATTGCACGTCAGCAAAAAATAACAGAAGAGTTATTTTCATTTCTATTACAAAAAAAACTGGAGACGGCAATTTCTTCGGCATCTACTATTTCAAATATTCGGGTGGTGGAGCATGCAATTACCTCCCTTATTCCAATTAAACCTAATAAACAAAACATCTATTTACTCGCTTTGTTTCTTGGTTTAGCAATTCCTATCAGTTTTATTGCTATTAGGGAATTTTTAAACGATAAAATTAAGTCAAGGCAGGATGTGCAAAAAGCAACGAACGCTCCAATTTTAGGAGAGATTGGGCATTCTCAGGTAGCAGGGGCCCAGGTAGTGACAGCTAATAATCGTAAATTTTTAGCAGAACAATTTCGTATTATCCGTACGAACCTTCAATATATTTTGCCTAAAGTAGATAAACCAATACTCTTAGTTACTTCATCGTTTAGTGGAGAAGGTAAATCATTTGTAAGTACGAATCTTGGGGCAGTTTTAGCAATTACAGGGAAGAAAGTGGTAGTATTAGAGTTCGACATTCGTAAACCGCGATTATTAAAGGGACTTGGCATGGAAGGAAGAAAAGGAATTACAAACTTCTTAATAGGAAACAGCACCGTCGAAGAAATCGTTATTCCCGTAGCAGGTACTGAGAACCTGAATGTAATTGCCTGTGGTCCCATTCCACCCAATCCCTCAGAGTTATTATTAAATGAAAAAGTTGACAACCTGTTTGACCAGTTGAAACGAATCTTTGATGTAATAATAATTGATAGCGCTCCGGTGGGCCTCGTAAGTGATGCCGTTACCCTTGGTAAATATTCAAGCGGAACGGTTTATATAGTTAGACATAATTACACGTTAAAAAAACAATTGCAATTGGTAAACGATCTATATGTGCAAAAAAAATTGCCGAATATGTCAATTGCCATTAATGATATTCCATCAATAGGCACCTATGGTAATTATTATGGATATGGAAACAATTATGGATATGGGGGAGGTTATGGTTATGGATATGGATACAGTGGCGGTTATGGTATGGAAGGATATTTTGAGTTAGAGCCTAAAAAACAAAAATCATGGCTTCGTAAAATAAAAAGCAAGTTTAAACGTATTAAGCTATAACATCAGGCTAATGAAGGCCGTTCCATGAAAAACCAAGTTACTAACCAATAGATCACCAATATCTTGTTTACAAAAATCCAATATCATGAACGCCAAATTAACCAGGGCGGAGGCCTTATATTACGAATGTGAAGAGTTTTGGAAACCCGGAATGATAATAGACGGCCTTAACCGTCAACGTATTTTTGAAACAGCTCAATTGATTCCCAAGGGGGTAAAAACAGTTGCAGATATTGGCTGTGGCAATGGAATTTTTCTCGAATATCTTCAATCAAATTATAATTTTTCACTATTAGGTATTGATCGTAGTAAGCAAGCCCTGAAGCATGTAAATTCAAATA
The DNA here is from genome assembly GCA_031378605.1 of Chitinophagaceae bacterium. Taxonomy (GTDB): domain Bacteria; phylum Bacteroidota; class Bacteroidia; order Chitinophagales; family Chitinophagaceae; genus Endoryza. The sequence continues at coordinate 9,308 of JANNEK010000182.1, forward strand.
AACTGCAGGCTGATATAACTAGTTTACCAATTGCTGATCGGGCTTTTGACTGTGTAACCTGCCTCGAGGTATTGGAACATATCCCCTGTAATGAATATGAAAAGGCATTAAAAGAATTGACGAGAATATCGGGTCGGTTTGTTATTATATCCGTTCCCTATAACGAAAAAATTGAAAACAATTCTACACAATGCCCGCAATGCCAATCTGTATTTAATGCCGATTTTCATTTTCGATCTTATAACCAAGACAAAATAAAAGAGTTGCTCCGGCCATTTGGCTTTAAGTGCCTGCTAGCAAAAAATATTGTTCCTCGTAAGGAATTAGTAGGATATAAACTGTATCAGAAAATAATCCGAAAATTTAATAAAAAAGAAGAACCTTTCCGCTCACCGGTTTGCCCGGTTTGCAGCTTTGAAAACAATCAATTCACCATTCCTTTAAGAAAGAATAACGGATATTCTAACCGGATAGATTCAAAAAGTATATTTAAAAGAACTTATAAAAAAGTAGTTCAATTTATAAAACCTCATTGGCCTACCATTCAGGTACCAGGTTACTGGTCAATGGCCTTGTATGTGAAAGAATAATAGTATGGTGGTTATCCTTGATTATGGCATCGGTAATGTGTTCTCTATTTACAATATGATAAAAAAAATTGGCATAGCTGCAGAAGTTACCAATGATGTAACTAAAGTTATGCAGGCCAGTAAAATCATTTTACCGGGAGTAGGACACTTTAAATACTGTATGCAACAGTTAAGAAAGGAAATTTTTTTTGATACACTTCAGGAAAGAGTACTCAATAACAAAATACCGGTATTGGGGGTTTGTGTGGGTTGCCAAATGCTGATGGAAACCAGTGAAGAAGGAAATGAAAAAGGATTAGGCTGGATTAAAGGGTCGGTAGTTCGGTTTAAAGAAAATGAATTAGTTCAGGGCCAAAAAATTCCTCATATGGCATGGACCGATGTTACTCCATCAAAGGATTGTAAACTTTACGATGGTATTGAAGAGCCTCGTTTTTATTTTTCACATTCTTATCATTTGGCTCCTGCCATAGAGATTCAGGCAACAGCCACTAGTATTTATGGCTACCCGTTTACTGCTTCGGTTGCGAATAATAATATAATGGGTGTGCAATTTCATCCTGAAAAAAGTCACCGGTTTGGAATGAAGCTATATGAAAATTTTGCGCGTCTTTATTAAACTTATGAAGAGGATACGTGTTATTCCTGTTTTGTTGTGGAAGGGCGATGGGTTGGTAAAATCTGTGACCTTTAAAAATCATAAATATGTAGGAGATCCTATAAATGCCGTTAAGATATTCAATGAAAAAGAAGTAGATGAATTGTCGCTGATAGATATTACTGCCAGCCGCCAGGGACGGAAACCAAATATTAAAAAGATACGAGAAATAGCCAGCGAAGCGTTTATGCCCGTTTCCTACGGAGGTGGCATCACTCTTATTGATGAAGTAAAGGAAATTCTTTTTACGGGTATTGAAAAAGTAATCATCAATAAATCGGCCGTCCAAAACCCTGATCTCATTAGTGATATTGCCGAAAAATTCGGAAGCCAAAGTATTATGGTGAGTATAGATGTAAAAAAAAATATCTGGGGTAAATACCGCGTGTACACAGATGGTGGAACCAAAGATACCGGTCAGCACCCAGTGCAATTTGCTAAGGATTGTGTTCATAAGGGGGCAGGAGAAATACTGCTTACTTCTATTAATCGGGATGGAACTTATCAGGGATTTGATATAGAAATAATACGGGAAGTAGCTTCTGCTATTTCTGTTCCTTTAGTAGCTTGCGGCGGAGCAGCAAGTGTAGCAGATTTTTATAAAGTAGTAACAGAAGCAAATGCATCAGCAGTAGCGGCGGGTAGTATGTTTGTTTTTCAAAGACCTCATAACGCTGTGCTGATAAGCTATCCCTCTCAACAGGTATTGGAACAGCAATTGTATAGCGCATTGTAAGTTTTTACATGATTAACAAATTCAAAAATTTATCTAAGTCCGAATTCGGAAAAAATGTGCTGACCCTTGTTACAGGAACAGCAGCCGGACAATTATTGTCTATTTTGGCGGCACCTGCTTTAACCCGTATTTATATGCCAGCCGATTATGGAGTATTAGGAACATTTATGGCAATTACCGGAACTATTATGATTGTGGCCACGCTACAATACGGGATGGCGGTACTTATGCCACAGGAAAAGGATGATGCCATTGCCTTGTTGCATTTGAGCATTTTATTGGTAGCTGTATTTTCTATACTCACCTTTTTTCTGGTGATGTTGCTTAAAAAGCCAATGCTCCATTTAATACGCGCAGACGACCTTTCATCCTGGATATACCTGGCACCCCTATCCGTTTTTTTTGGTGGATTGGTTAGCCCCTTTTCGGTTTGGGTCAACCGGGTAAAAGCATATAAGATATTGTCAATAAGCCGGGTTGTTCCGCAAATTTTTACAGTTATCGTTTCGATAATAATCGGGTTATTGATTAAAGGCCCAACGGGGCTTATTATTTCTTATATACTCGGGCAGTTAATCAATTGCCTTTTCCTCGTTTTTTTTATTATTCGCAGTGAACCTGCTTTTTTACAATGGCAGCCGATAGGAAATCTAAAGGCACAATTAAAAATATACCGTGCCTTCCCGTTATATACATTACCTGCTGAATTTATCAATGTATTTACAAGTAATCTCCCAATTTTCCTGCTTAACCGTTTTGCCGGACCAGTGGCGGTGGGTGCCTATAATTTTAGTAATCGTTTATTAGGTATGCCCAGTTCCATAATATCTGGTTCAATAGGAGAAGTTTTTAAGCAGCGCGCCACCCAGGATTTTCACGAAAAAGGAAACTGCGAAAATATTTTCCGAAAAACGGCGAAGCACCTAACGTTATTCTCTATACTTCCTTTTTTGATTATAGGTTTATTTGGAGATAAATTATTTGTATTCGCTTTTGGCAAACCCTGGTTACAGGCAGGAGAATTTTCGCAGATTATGGCGCTGATGTTTATGGCTAAGTTTATTGTGAGTCCACTGGCTTATGTATATTATATTTATGGAAAATTAAAAGAAGATTTTATTATTCATATCTGGATACTTCTCTCTTCTTTTATTTGTTTTTGGGTTGGTTTTGAATACTTGAAATCTACGAATGCGGCACTTATAATGTTTTCGATAAATTATATTTTGATCTATTTGTTGTATTATATTAGATCTTTTTATTTTTCAAAATCATTGAATTAAGTATAATTATGAATCAGTTTGAAAAGGAATATTATGAATACGATGGATTTTGGAATGACGAAGAAAAGTCATTAAAAAATAATGATGAAAAAATTGAAATTACACTGTCATATATAAATAAAGATGTAAACACAGTTTTAGATGCAGCATGCGGCAATGGAATTTTTACAAATATCCTTCAAAAACAAAGGCCCTCAATAAAAGTTGTAGGATTTGATCGTAGTGAACAGGCTTTGAAATATGTTAAAACAGAAAATTTTTTAGCCAATATAGATTCAATTCCACTCGAAAACAACTCTTTTGATTGCGTGATAGCTCATGATGTTATTGAGCATTTACCAGTTATAACTTATGAAAAGTCTTTAATCGAATTAACAAGGATCGCCAAAAAGTATATAATAATTGGTGTTCCATATAAAGAGAAAATTAAAGAGAATGTTACACAATGCCCGGTATGTAGTTCAATATTTAATTACGAAATGCATCTTCGTTCATTTGATGACTTCAAACTTAAAACCTTATTTACTGAATATGGGTTCGAAAATATTGGATTGGAGTCATGTCACAAACAGACTTATTATTATGGCCAGCATTTATATACAAAGTATTTCCACCCTAACATTTATTTTAAATTCAGATCTCCAATTTGCCCAATTTGTGGTTATAAAAATAAAGAATTAGAAGTTACAGGAATGAATGAAAACGTAGATGAAAAAAGGATTCAAAAAAAGAGCGGAGTTGTTAAAAGTGCAATTCGTTCTTTATGGCCAAAATATTCTTTTGATTATGAAGTAGTGGCTTTGTATAAAAAAAACGGTGTTTAGAAATGTGCGGTATTGTAGCGATAATAAATAAAAATGACCAGTCAGTTCCTGATGCATTTATCCGGAAAATGACTAGCCTCGTCACTCATCGTGGACCCGATGACGAAGGATTTTATCACCATAAAAATCTTGCTTTTGGGCATCGTAGGTTATCCATCATTGATCTTAGTCCATTGGGACATCAGCCAATGTTTTACCAGGGAAATGTAATTGTTTACAATGGTGAAATTTACAATTACATTGAAATAAGAGAGGAGTTGATAAAACTGGGATATGCGTTTGCCACACAATCCGATACGGAAGTAATTTTGGCAGCCTACGATTGCTGGGGCGTAAATTGTTTGAACCACTTTAATGGGATGTGGTCCTTTGTACTTTACGATATAAAAAAGAATAGCCTTTTCTGCAGCCGCGATCGTTTTGGTGTAAAACCACTTTGCTATACGGATGCCGGTGGTTATTTTATGATTGGCTCAGAAATAAAACAGTTTACCGCAAATAGTAGTTTTTCTCCAAGGCTAAATTATAATACAGCCGCTAACTTTTTGTTATCTGGTTCACTCAATTACAGCGAACACACTTTTTTTGAATCGGTAAAGGAAATTCCAGGTGGGCATTACGGAATATATGACTTGCATCAGCATAATTTTTCAGTATATAAATGGTACCATCTTGATAAAGTAACGCAACTAAATTCCATTTCCGAAAAGGAAGCCGCTGAAAAAATGAAAGAACTGTTTTTTGATAGTATTCGGTTGCGCCTCCGGTCTGATGTAAAAGTAGGAACCTGTTTGTCGGGGGGAATTGATAGTTCTTCCATTGCCATGGGTGTTCAAACCCAATTGCCACCGGGCCATCTTTTTTATACCGTTTCAAGTTGCTACCCCGGTACTATTTATGATGAGCAGGAATATATTGATGCGGTCATAACAAAAACAGGTTTTGAAGCCATTAAAATTTATCCCGATTTACAAGAAGTACAGAAAGAGGGAATGATGGAAAAATTAATATGGCATCAGGATCAGCCCTTACCCAGCATGTCGCATTTTTCTGAGTACAAGGTTTTTGAGGCAGCGCGGTTGAATAAGCTGATTGTAATGCTGGATGGACAGGGTTCGGATGAATATCTTGCAGGCTATGGTGAATTTTACACCCATTTTCAATACCAGCTTTTTAAACAGGGCAATTATATTAAATGGATTAATGAGGTTAGGATGCGGGCAAAGCTGCGCAAACAAAGTTTGCGTTGGGTTCTTGGTAACGCTATTCGATTCAATCGTAACAATGAAAAAAATAAGGAGAATCCTTTCCAGGAAAACGAATTTTTGTTTTCTGAGAAATTTTCACAAACTGACATAAAGAATACACCTGTTTCTCACTCAGTCTTTGAATTGTCGAAGGATCAGATTTTGCGCAGCAGTATTCCTTACCAATTACATTCAGAAGATCGAAACTCAATGATGCATTCGATAGAATCAAGGGTACCGTTCCTTGATTACCGATTGGTCGAATTTGGTTTATCTCTTCCAGATGAAATGAAAATAAAAAATGGTGTTACCAAACATATTCTACGGAAAGCATTACAGAAAGAATTGCCGGAATCAATTTATGCACGGCATAGTAAACTGGGGTTTCCGGCTCCGGAAAATGAATGGATGAAAACACAACACCCCTGGTTTATAAACCAGTTACAAAATGCTTCGAAAGAATATCCTGCTGTATTTGGAAAAACAATTGCCGAGCGGTTTAGCCAGGATATTCATAGCAATAAATTTCTATCTCCTTATTTCAGAACCTTGTCATTGTATACATGGATGAAAGTCTTTAATGTAAATAGCAACAGTTGATAATGCCTTATACATCACATTCAACAGCGGTTGTTGATGCAGGTTGTCAGATTGGTGATGGAACCAGGATCTGGCATTTTTCTCACATAATGCCCGATTGTATTATTGGAAAAAATTGTAACATAGGGCAGAATGTGGTTATCTCTCCTGGTGTATTATTAGGAAATAATGTGAAAGTACAGAATAATGTATCCATTTATACAGGTGTTATCTGTGAAGATGATGTTTTTCTTGGACCTTCTATGGTATTTACAAACGTTACCAACCCAAGGAGTGCTATTGTGCGTAAAGATCAATACAAACAAACAAGAGTTGCCAAAGGTGCCAGTGTAGGTGCAAATGCTACTATTTTATGCGGCAATAACATTGGTGAATATGCCTTAATTGGAGCAGGAGCCGTTGTCACAAAATCCGTGTTGGCTTATGCGTTAGTAGTGGGTAACCCGGCACGGCAAATAGGATGGGTTAGCGAGTATGGCCACCGTCTTCATTTTAATAATGAAGGAATGGCGATTTGTGAAGAAAGTGGACAACAGTATAAATTAATCAATAACCGGGTTACGAAAATGACGACATGAGTGATACTAAAAAAATACGATTTGCGGTTGCGGGTTGCGGACATATTGGGAAACGGCATGCTACAATGGTAGTAAATAACAAGGAATGTGAATTGGTTAGCCTTTGTGATGTACATACAGATGCTGAACTTGGAATAGCTGCATTTGATGTACCGTTTTTTACTTCGGTGGAAGATTTAATTTCGAATAGCCCACCCTTTGATGTTTTATGTATAGCTACCCCCAATGGGCTTCACGAGGACCACGCCCTTAAAGGAATACGCTCGGGCCACCATGTAGTGATAGAAAAGCCGATGGCACTTCATAAAATCGGATGTGAGAAGATTATTTATGAAGCACTGCATTACCATAAGTTAGTTTTTTGTGTAATGCAGAACAGGTATTCTCCGCCATCGCAATGGTTAAAAAAAATATTGGAAGAAGAGCGGTTGGGAAAGGTGTTTATGGTACAGATTAATTGTTATTGGAACAGAGATGAGCGTTATTATAACGGTAAAAACTGGCATGGCACTACAGCACTGGATGGAGGTACGCTGTTTACCCAATTTTCTCACTTCATTGATATTCTGTATTGGTTGTTTGGTGATATAAAAAATATACAGGCTCGATTTGAAAGTTTTAATCATAAACATCTCACCGATTTTGAAGATTCTGGTTTTGTAAACTTTAACCTTACTAATGGTGGATTGGGATCACTAAACTATTCTACCTCTGCATGGAACGAAAACTTAGAAAGCTCTATAACAATTATCGGTGAAAAAGGAACGGTAAAAGTAGGTGGGCAATATATGAACGAGGTGGAGTATTGTAATATTAAAGATTATGAAATGCCTGAATTGCTTCCGTCGAATCCTCCAAATGATTATGGTCAATATAAAGGGTCCGCAGCTAATCACCATTATATTTTTGAAAACGTTGTAAATGTTTTGAATGGCCGCGCTCCTATTACAACGAATGCACTGGAGGGTATGAAAGTGGTGGAAATAATCGAAAGAATTTATGCTCTAAAAAAATAACCTGCATGAATATTATTAGAAGCTTAAAGTTCCGCTGGAAACTTGTAAAGCGTGAAATACTGCATGATCCGCTGAATGAAGGGAAAAAAATGAACTATCTCTGGAATTATTTTCTATGGCACTTCATATACCAGAGGCGGAAAACCTGGGTTATTTATTTTGAAAACGGGTTCAAATCGCTGGTAAAACCATACCCGGATAATGATTCCGGAGAAAACAATATCTGGACGCGCAATGTAGATTATTACGATACGATGTTCATACGGCAGCAATTGAAAAAAGGAGATTATATTGTTGACGCCGGATGCAATGTAGGGAACCGTACTCTTGCACTAGCTGATTTATTGTCGGGCGCACTGTTAATTGATGCCGGTAAACCGGCAGTGCAGCGTACCCGTGAGCACCTTCAATTAAATCAGCTTGATCTCAATAAATTTATCATCCTGCATAAAGCAGTGGGCGAAAAACCGGGTATGATTCGTTTTACTGATTTAGGTGGAGCTAATACAGGAAATAAAGTGCTGGAAACAACTGGCGAAAAAGTACCTACCATAGAAGTGGAAATGAATACCATCGACAATGAAGTGATTACCTGGGGTCACCAGCCCTCATTTATTAAAATTGATGTTGAGGGACAGGACCTGAATGCATTAAAGGGGGCACGCCAAACGCTTTTAAGCGGCACCGTTAGATTAGTGAAATTTGAACATAACCATGAAGATGCGCTGGTACCACTGCTCGAATTTTTTGAATCAATAAAATGGGGAGTATTTGCCCTGGATAATAAAGGACGGCCTACACTTGATAAAAACTATATCAATAAAAATATGAATCTTTTTGCGATGACCGAAAGCGACTGCAGGACATTGTTTCACTAAGCAATTTTATGGAGTATTTTTTCAATAAAAATCTTCCCGGTACAGAAAGATAAGATATAAATAAAGAACCATGCTTATGCCCGCTGACTATAAAAACGATATGCGTTATCTCTGTGGCGATCATTTTCAACAATGCACCGGCAGCGTTATGGATAATATTGCAGACCCAAATATTTCCTTCGATGAAACCGGCATATGCAATTATTTCTATGATTACCAGCGTCAGGAAAGGGCATATGTATTTAAGGGAGAGGAGGGCATGCGAAAACTGGATGGGCTGGTAAAAAAAATAAAGGAATCCGGGAAGGATAAAAAATATGATTGCATTACTGGGGTTAGTGGTGGCGTTGATAGCACTTACCTGGCGTTACAAGCTAAAAAATTAGGATTGCGCCCATTAATTGTTCATTTTGATAATGGATGGAACTCTGAACTGGCTGTAAAAAATATTGAGAACATTATCACCCGACTTGGATTTGATCTTTATACCCTGGTAGTAGACTGGGAAGAATTTAAAGATATTCAATTATCTTATCTTAAGGCTTCAGTTGTAGATATAGAGGCAATAACCGACCATGCTATCATCGGTACACTTTATAAATTAGCGGCGGATAATGGGATTAAATATATTTTAAGCGGATCCAATATTGTTACAGAGGCAACACTTCCGTTGCATTGGATTTGGAATAAAACGGACCATGTAAATATTAAAGATATTCATCAGCTTTTTGGTAAAGTACCTCTCAAGACTTTTCCATTCTTTAGTACTCGCCAAAAACAATACTATGTTAAAGTAAAAGGTATTGAAACAGTTTGTCCGCTTAACTATATGCCTTATGATAAAAAGAACGTAAAGGATACCATTATTGAGGAATTGCAATGGCGCGATTATGGAGGCAAACATTACGAGTCGGTATTTACCCGTTTTTACCAAGGGTATATTTTGCCGGTGAAATTTGGGATTGATAAGCGAAAAGCACATCTTTCGAACCTGATATTTTCCGGACAGCTTTCAAAAGAAGAAGCGCTCGAAGAATTGCGCAACCCAAATTATGATGCCACACAATTGAAAAGTGATTATGAGTTTGTACTTAAGAAATTTAACTTCGACGAAACCGAATTCGACGACCTAATGAAAATACCAAGGCGAGAGCATACTGATTATAAAGTAGAAAAAAGTGTATGGGAAACTTATCCAATATTAAAACCATTTAAACAGCTCCGGAAATTAATACGATAACCAATTGTGATTGATCCCTTTTTTAGTAATAAAAAAATTCTTGTTCTTTCTCCGCAGCCCTGGAACTATTTTTTTGTTTCCAAGCATCATTATGCAATGGAGCTCGCCAAAAATAATGACGTATGGTTTCTTTCATCACCAAAAGAAAGTATTGGATTTCAAAAATGGGAGGAAACTATAGACACGCACCCCCGATTAAAAATCATTCAATATAAATTACCAATACCTGCTTTTTTTAGATTTCATATTAATAAGATTTACCGGTTTGTTAACCTGTTAGCTGTAAAAAGAATTTTAAGAAAAATAAACCCCGCGTTTGATGTTTGTATCGACTTTGGATGTTATTCGTTGTATGATTCTGTTGAATTTATAGATGCAACAACAAAAATTTTTTTCCCGGTAGACAATTTTGGGCATATCAATTTTACCAAAAGAGGAGCGCATTACTTATTTACCGTTTCTGATGTTATACGGCAAAAATTCATAGCGGCAGGTATCCAATGCCTTTTTATTAATCATGGGCTTTCTGAAAATTTCATAACTCCTGCAAAAGAGCGGTTACAGAATTGTATTGAAAAAAAAGTAGAGAATAATAAGAATGTAGGATACAGTGGTAATTTATTTATCCGGTTTTTAAATAGAGAAATCTTCAGACGTATCATTAGTGAAAATACCTCCGTAGTATTTCATTTGTTTGGGAGTACCAATTATAATAAAGGCGATGCCCAGGAAACAGCATGGTTTCATTTTTTGCAAAGCCAACCTAATGTAACGCTTCACGGATTTATGAAACCAGATCAATTGGCGCTGGCTCTTCAGTCAATGGACGCGTTACTGCTTTGTTACAAGGCCGACAATAAAGATTATTTCGGAGAGAATACGCATAAAATGCTTGAGTACCTCAGTACAGGAAAAGCAATTATATCAAGCCATATCACGTTATATGCCGGATCAGATTTAATTGAAATGACAGATATAGGAAATGATGAAGCCTTACCGGAATTATTTAAACAAACAATAAAAACATTGGAGCTTTTCAATACACCGGATCTTTCGAGGAAAAGAATAATATTTGCTCTTGATAATTCTTATGGAAAACAAGTGAGCAGAATCGGAAAAATAATTGCAGGCTAGTATTAAGCATAACAATAATATTGTAATTCGATTGTGGTAATCCTTGTTTCAATCTATCATCACCCGGAATTTTATCCACCAACCCTTAATGCTATATTAAACCTGGCAACAATTGCCGATCGGGTAATTGTGCTAACCCGAAATCAAATGAAAGATGATTTTCCTTATCCTTCTAATGTTACCATCGTGAGAACCGGGAAGCTGGTTGATGTAAAAACTTCTGAGCAGAAGCCAATACTATGGAAACTTCGTTCTTTTAGCCAGTTTCTTTGGGCAACACAAAAAATAATTAACCGGCAAAAGCCAACCTGGGTTATTAATTATGATAATATATCACTTTTTGCCACACACCTGGTTCGTAAAGTAAGTTCCTATCGATTCAAGTGGTGGTATCATAATCATGATGTTACTGAAATAAATAAGCAGGCAAAATATTCTATTGGATGGATGGCTACCCGAAACGAGCAAAAATCTTTTAAGCATTTAAATATTTTTAGCTTACCAGCCGAAGAGAGAAAAATACATTTTCCTTTATTAAAAAAAGATTGCCAATTCTTTTTTTTACCCAACTATCCATCAACTATTTTTTTTAAACAGTTTTATAAGCCAAGATCAGTAGAACAAGAAATAAAATTGATTTTTCAGGGAGCAATAAGCACCAAGCATGGCCTTGAAGAAATTATTAAATACGTATTGCCCAAAATAATTTCAGGAAAAAAATTCAGGTTGGTGCTAAAGGGACGTATTTCATCGGCTTACCAATCTATATTGACATCAATGGCATCAGAGGCTGGTGTAAGAGATAAATTGGATTTTTACCCCGTTACTCCTTATAAAGAGGTTCCCAAATTAGCCAGTACCTGCCATATTGGTATTGGAATACATATGGGGAAAGACGTTATGAATTCAACGCTTGGTACTTCATCTAATAAAATTTATGAATACGCTGGCCTGGGCCTGCCGGTACTTTTATTTGATAACCCTCATTTTAGAAAGCACCTTGAACAATATTCCTGGGCCGTTTTTACCGATTGTTCCAAGGTGTCCTTGCATCAATGCCTGGAAAAAATTGTTATGAATTACCCAGTATTATCTGGTAATGCAGTTAATGACTTTGATAAAGAATTGAATTTCGAACATTATTTTAATACTGCTTTGAATTTTATCAAATCAACCAAATGGTTTAAAGCTACAAGTTAGAACAGCAATCGTATGAAGAAAAGAATAGCTATTATTTGTAATCATTCAGACTTTACAGGTCTTGTATTTTCATACGTCCGTATTTATGAGCAAATGGGCTACGAAATAAAAAACTTTGATGTTGGATCCCTTTCAGCCAACTATATGTTTGGAAATTCTTTAATGAAGAAGGCACAGCGATATTTAAACGAAGAAGTGTATTTAAGAAAAGCAAATCGTGATTTATCGGTAGCCTTAAAGGAATTTGCACCTGGAATTGTACTGATGCCTGGCAAAACAAAAATACTAACTGGCACAATCGCTTATCTTAAGTCTTTTTTACCGGCTAAATTTGTGGTGATCTGGCAAGATACTCTTTGCAACCTGGATGAGATAACAATGGCTAACGCTCCGCTTTTTGATTTAACGGCGTCGTATAGTAGCGCTGCTATACCAATATTACAAAAATTGGGATTTGCTAACTGCATATGGATGCCTTTTGGTGGTGACCTTACCATTCATAATCAACCTACTGTTCCTGAGAAGTATCAATACGATCTTACTTTTCTGGGTGGTTGGAGACCAGAACGTGAAAAAGCATTGGAAATAATTGCAAAAAATTTTAAGAATATCCGCTTGCAGGTGTGGGGACCCAACGCCAAAGAATACAAATCTCCTTTTTTAAAAAATAAAATTATTACCCAGGCAGTACGGGGTAAGGAGTTTGGCGTTATCATCAATAATTCGCTGATCAGCTTAAACGTAATTGATGATACCAATTACCCGGCTGCTAATATGCGGTTCTTTGAAATACCTACGGCATCCGGATTGCAATTGTGTAGCGCCTGCCCTGAAATGAATAACGAATTTAAAAATAAAGAACATCTTCTTTATTTTACCAGCGAACAAGAGCTATGTGAACAGGTGGAATTTGCCTTGAGCAATCCTTCCCGGGTAAAGGAGATCCGCCAACGTGCCTATCAACTTATTATAGAAAGACACACCTATGAAAAGCGAGCCGAACAATTATTATCGTTATTGAATTAAAAATTATTTTACGAAAATCCAATTGAAATATTATTATGGAACGTTTACAACTCAACCTTGGTTGTGGTTCGGTTAGACCTGTAGGTTGGATAAATACCGACTCTTCATTGAATGCCAATATGCAGCGAATTCCGGTTGTTGGAACATTGTTCCGGAGGTTTTTT
>JANNEK010000185.1:0-21740 GCA_031378605.1 Chitinophagaceae bacterium
GCAGGCTTATCTCAACGAATTCTTCTATCGGTTTAACAGAAGGACATTTGGCAAAAGTAGCTTTCATAAACTAATCGTAACTATGGTTCAAATGAAACCATTATATATAAACCAATTCACGACTTAAACGCTTAATTCTATAAATCTATTTGGATTAGTTGGCTAATGATATAATTACTAAAGAACTTTTATCAAGTTATGGAGAAAAGCGCCACTATTCCTATTTGGAAAAAAGCCCCCTTTCTAAGGCTGCTTATACCTCTTATTGCCGGGCTATTAATTCAATGGTATGCTCCTCTTTCCAGCCATTGGATACTACTCACATTAAGTAGTCTGTTTCTATTCTTAATACTATTATTATTTCTTCCCATTCGGGTAAGGTTCCGATTTCCACTTTTGCCCGGTATCGTACTCAATATACTATTAGCTGCGGGTGGCATGTTTCTCATTTTTCAAAAGTATGCCCCCAATCATTCAGAATGGATTGGCCATTATTATAAAGATAGTACCCTGATTATTGCTACTATTGAAGAACCCCTATCCGAAAAAGAAAATTCTTTTAAAGCTATTGCTTCAGTTTCCGGCATTATCGTTAATAATAAATCGATTCCAGCAGATAGTCATCTTATTATCTATTTCCGGAAAGACAGTACCATACCAGCATTGCAATACGGTAGCCAACTTTTATTCAGCCGGCCCCTCCAGCCAATAAAATCAACAGGTAACCCGGGCGCTTTTAATTATCAGCAATATGCTTCTTTCCAGAATATTTATTACCAGGTTTTTTTGAGACCCGGTGATTGGATTCTGCTAAAAAATAAAAAAAATAACAGGGTCAGGCAGTTTCTATTTAAAAGCCGTGCAAAAATAATTTCCATTCTTCGCACGTATGTTAAGGGAACCAAAGAAACCGGATTAGCTGAAGCAATGCTGATTGGTTATAAAGATGATTTGGATAAGGACCTTGTACAAGCTTATTCAAATACAGGTGTAGTACATGTAATTGCAATATCGGGCTTACACCTCGGGTTAATATACTGGTTACTTACACTTCTATTTCGACCATTTGCAAGAAATAAAAAAATGAAATGGGTAAAACCAATCACTATTATTGCTGGTTTATGGATGTTCAGTTTGCTTACAGGAGGCTCTCCTTCAGTTTTACGTTCGGCCCTTATGTTCAGTTGTATCGTATTGGGCGAAAGCTTATCAAAAAAAACTTCAGTGTACAACTCTCTGGCAGCTTCAGCGTTCTTACTTCTCTGTTATAATCCTTTTTGGCTATGGGATGTAGGTTTTCAATTGTCATATATAGCCGTATTAAGTATTATTATTTTTAGTAAACCCATCTACAACCTGTTTTATTTCCCAGGAAAAATATTGGATGCTGTGTGGAAACTAACAGCCGTAACGATAGCTGCCCAAATTCTAACCACCCCTATAAGTATTTATTATTTCCACCAATTTCCGCTGTTGTTTATGGTTACCAACTTAGTAGCCGTTCCCTTATCGAGTATTATTTTATTGGGAGAAATAGTGTTATGCAGTATTTCTATCATTCCATTTATTGCAATACCTGTAGGTTTAGTAGTGCAATGGCTAATTAAAGCACTCAACTATTTTATCGAAGAAATTAACAAGATCCCCTTTTCAGTATTCAGCAGCCTGTATATTACCCTTGCGCAGGCTTTTGTATTGTATCTTGTAATCGCCGCGCTGGGCTTTTGGCTAATGCAAAAAAATAAGAAAGCATTAATACTTGCCTTGTTCAGTTTATTTGGCTTTGTATTATTAAGATCATTCTCTTTTATTCATAGCAACTATCAACAAAAAATAATAATTTATAACACCCCAAAGCAACAGGCTATTGATTTCATAAATGGCCGGCATTATTTTTTTAAGGGAGATAGCGCTCTGGAATCTAACGCTTCTTTACTAAACTTTCATTTAACTCCATCGAGGATTCTGCACAGGTGCAGTTATGTAAAAACGTTAGAAGGATTATACAAAAGTAACAACCTCTTTATATTTGGATCAACCCGAATAGTAATGATTGATAGCGGTTACCAGTTTATAAAGGGTAAACCTAAAATTAAAGCTGATCTTATTATTCTTTCTAAAAATCCCCGTTTGTATATAACCGATTTGTTGTCCATTTTTGACTGTAAGCAAATTGTAATTGACGGTTCAAATCCTTCATGGAAAGTGAACCTGTGGCAAAAAGATTGTGAAAAAGCCGGGATAGCCTGCCACCGGGTGGATATCAACGGCGCTTTTGAGATGAACCTGCCTTAACTTACCTTTGCGCCTCTTAAAAAAACTTGCCTGTCTTAAAAAACTATGGCAGTACTATTCAAACCGTGAACATGAACAAAAAAATTCAATCAGCACTACTATCCGTTTTTTATAAAGAAGGACTTGAAGCAATTGTTCAGCAATTGCATCAACTGGGAGTCGCCATTTATTCCACAGGAGGAACCCAGCAGTTCGTAGAAAAATTAGGAATTCCTGTTATCCCTGTTGAACAATTAACTTCCTACCCTTCCATTTTAGGAGGCAGGGTTAAAACGCTTCATCCATCCGTATTTGGAGGAATATTAGGAAGAAGAGACAATGCCACCGACATAGAAGAAATGAAGCAGTTCCATATTCCGGAAATAGACCTTGTTATTGTAGATCTTTATCCTTTTGAAGAAACAGTGGCTTCAACCAATGAAGAGAAATTAATTATTGAGAAAATTGATATTGGGGGACCTTCTATGATTCGTGGTGCAGCTAAAAATTTTAAAGATGTTGTAGTCATCGCTGCAAAAAAAGATTATCCGGCACTTGAATTATTATTAAAAGAACAACTCGGAGAAACTACGCTCGATCAGCGTAAAGCGTTTGCTGCAAAAGCGTTTGAAATTGTGGCGCATTATGATGTTGCAATCGCTCAATACTTTAATCAAACAGATGCTCAATATTTCTTAACGTCAATTCCACATCCAAAAACAATGCGCTATGGAGAAAACCCCCACCAATCGGGTGTTTTTTATGGAAACCTTGAAGAACTATTCTATCAATTAAACGGAAAAGAACTTTCCTATAATAATCTTGTCGACGTTGAAGCAGCCATCCAATTAATCAACGATTGTAATCCGAGTTCCCTTGGAGAAGATAGTGATATCGCTGTATTCGCCATTATTAAACATACCAATGTTTGTGGAATTGGGGCAAGAACAACCGTTAAAGAAAGTTGGGATGCTGCATTGGCAGGTGATCCCGAAAGCGCTTTTGGAGGAGTGTTAGTATGTAATAAAACCATTGATAAAGAAACTGCTCTTGCTATTAATGAATTATTCTTTGAAGTGTTGATAGCACCGGATTTTGATGAAGACGCCTTCGAACTATTAAAAACAAAAAAGAACCGTATCTTATTGCAACAAACAAGTGCAGGAAAAATGCGCGACCAATTTAAGTCGGTATTAAATGGAGTATTAGTACAAGGATCAGATGAAGGCAACTATGGTAAGTGGGAAGAAGTTGGAGGAAGGAATACGACCACCCGGGAAAAAGCAGACCTTTTATTTTCCAATATCATTTGCAAACACCTTAAATCAAATGCCATAGCATTGGTAAAAAACGGGCAACTCATTGGCAAAGGATGTGGGCAAACAAGCCGAATTGATGCACTTCGGCATGCGATTGATAAAGCGAATCATTTCAACTTCAATCTTCAGGGAGCAGTAATGGCCAGCGACGCATTTTTCCCTTTTAATGATTGTGTTGAATTAGGACATAAAGCGGGCATCACTGCATTTATTCAACCCGGAGGATCTGTGCGTGATAAAGATTCCATAGAATACTGCAAACAAAATAATCTTGCCATGGTGATGACTGGTTTACGTCATTTCAAACACTAATTGACTATTTATGTACGATAAATGAATACAAAATTCCTTTTCATTCCCACCAGTAATATATTGAAACAGTTCTTCTGTATACATGTTCATTAATATTCTATTGATCTCCTGTTTTCTAATTGGGTACTATTTAGAAAACAGCTAATTCTTCTTTTGAGGTGCTAAACAAAAAAATCAGTTTCCCGAAAAAGAGAAATCGCTGTATTTTGTAGCCCCATCGGGGCGACATTATTTATGCCAAACACTTATTCACAAATTACTATCCATGCTGTATTTGCAGTAAAATACAGGGAGAATTTTATTACTAAAAACTGGCGTGCTAATTTACACTAATACATTTCGGGTATTATTACGAAGAAGGGAGCAAAATCTTTAGCTGTGGGAGGATGGAAAGATCATGTACACATTTTATTTGGAATGCCAGTTACTACTTGCATAGCTGATTTTATGAGTGCGTTAAAAGCAAGTAGCAGCAAGTGGATAAATGAGCAGCAATTTATAAAAAGGGAAGTTTCAATGGCAGGAAGGTTATGGTGCGTTTTCCTTTGCTGAAAGCCAGCGGGATATCATAATTAAATACATCATGAACCAGGAAGAACATCATCGTACTAAAACCTTTAAGGAAGAATATATAAAAATGCTAACTGATTTTGATGTCGCCTTCGATAATAAATATTTGTTTGAGTTCTATGATTGATGAGATAAAAATATCGCCCCGATGGGGCTTAGCGTTCTAAAATACAGATAGTATTACCAAAATTTCAGCCCTATGGGCTTTTTCAATAAAACATCATATTTGTAAACCAATTAATAATCAGAAATTCCTGATAGCAGTTCATAATAAGAATTAGCCTAAAAAACATCTGAATAGGTTCTTTTCACGAGTTAAAATAACCTTCTCTCTTAGCCAACGTTTATCATGTACCTTAGTTTCTAAAGTAATTAAGCAGCATGAGAAAAAGTTTTTTTCTTTATTGTAAAATAGTAGTATTTCTCTGCGGTTGTAATACTATTACCAGTGATCCTTCTAAAAAAACAATAACAGGCACCAACCAGTTTACTGAAAACGATTGGACACTTTTACCATTTATTAAAATAGATTCAGCCAACCCTGTTTTACATGCAGGCAATGGAGTATTTACCTGTCCTGTTTTAAAAAAAAATATTGAATGGGAAAATAAAGATGTTTTTAACCCGGCTATTGTTATTAAAAACGGAACAATGTATATGCTTTACAGGGCAGAGGATACTATTGGCAAATATGCCGGTACTTCCAGGATAGGCCTGGCTGAAAGTTCCGATGGAATTCATTTCAAGAAACGATCAGAGCCTGTACTATATCCTTCTTCCGATGAACAAAAAAAATACGAATGGGAAGGTGGTTGTGAAGATCCAAGAATTGTTGAAGATGCAAACGGCCGGTATTATATGACATATTCGGCCTATGATGGAGATAAGGCCCGTTTGTTAGTAGCTTCCTCTAACGATCTTCTGCATTGGACCAAGCATGGACCGGCATTTGCAAAGGCATTCAATGGTAAATATCTAAACACCTGGTCGAAATCAGGATCTATTGTTTCTACTTATGAAAAAGACGGAAGAATTGTAGCAACTCCAATCAATGGTAAATACTGGATGTACTGGGGGGATGTAAATGTTTGGGCAGCGGTATCCGACGACCTCATTAACTGGGTACCGGTATTATATACTAACAATGAAAAACCGAGTATTGAGCTTCGCCATAATGCAAAAGATATAAGTGAAATAAAAACTGTTTTTGGGCCAAGAAAAAAGAAGTTTGATAGCGACCTTGTTGAACCCGGTCCGCCAGCCATGCTTACCGATAAAGGCATATTGCTGATATATAATAGCCGTAATGTGCCGTCAATAGGCGATAGCCTTCTTGCAGAAGGAACCTATGCTCCTTCACAAATTCTATTGAGCCCAACTGACCCGACTACTGTTTTATACCGTATGGAAAATTATTTTATGAAACCCGATAAACCATACGAAATAACCGGACAGGTAAACAGGGTTTGTTTTGTGGAAGGATTAGCCTGGTTCAAAAATAGCTGGTTTCTTTATTACGGAACAGCAGATTCAAAAATTGCCGTAGCAATTAAGAAATGAATGTAACAGTGCCTGTTTTTTCGTAACTCTCTTAACTATACGATAGTTAATTAATGATCCCGTTTTTCCTTCTCCATTCAAGATTTTAAATTCTTAATTTCGTCAATAATTATGTCTATCGAAGTAAAAAACTTAAGCAAAATTTACGGCGAACAAAAAGCAGTAAATAATATTTCTTTTAAAGTAGAGAAAGGGGAGATTGTAGGTTTTTTGGGGCCTAATGGAGCAGGAAAGTCTACCACCATGAAAATCATCACCGGGTACCTTCAGCCCGAAAGTGGAGAGGTTTTCGTAAGTGGTATGAACGTACAACAACAACCATTACTTACAAAAAAGAAAATTGGCTATCTGCCAGAATCAAATCCCTTGTACTACGATATGTATGTTCGGGAGTATCTTGATTTTTCGGCCGGTGTACACAAGATTTCAAACAAGAAACAATCTATTGAGAAAGTAATTGAACAGGTGGGATTAACAAGGGAAGGGTCGAAAAAAATTGGGCAGCTTTCAAAAGGATATAAACAACGGGTTGGATTGGCCGCAGCATTATTACACGACCCTGAGGTATTAGTTTTGGATGAACCCACTACAGGATTAGATCCTAACCAAATAGTAGAAATTCGGGAAGTCATTAAAAATCTTGGTCAACATAAAACCGTACTCTTTTCTTCGCATATTTTACAAGAAGTAGAAGCAATCTGTAACCGGGTTATTATTATCAATAAAGGAACTATTGTAGCAGATAGTAACTTAACGAACCTGCTAAAAAATCAACACTCCGATGAATTGGTATTGGAAATAAAGGAAAAAACAGATGAATCAGTATTTGAGGGTTTAATAAACATTACAAAAATTAATCCAACCACCTGGAGGTTTAAGACAGATGATGCAGATAATTTAAGAAGAAGATTAATGGAGATTGCTTTCCAGAAAAATCTTAATATTATATCGATGCAAAGCAGAATGAACAGTAGTCTGGAAGAAATTTTTAAAGAACTTACTCAACAGAAAGAACAAAACTAATATTCGTTAGGGATTCATGTTTTTTATCATACAATTATTGAAATGTTAGCGCACCAAATCTTAGCATATGGAATTGAACACAACTAAAGTTTCATAGATTTGCGCGTGCTCTCATCAACCACAAAACTAAACACTAAATCAAGAAATTATTTATGAGCTATATAGCCGACATCCATGCACGCCAAATATTAGATAGTCGCGGTAACCCCACCGTTGAAGTAGATGTAACTACAGACAATGGTATAATTGGAAGAGCCGCTGTTCCATCTGGTGCTTCTACGGGGAAGCATGAAGCTGTTGAACTGAGAGATGGCGACAAGAAATTATTTATGGGAAGGGGTGTTTTAAAAGCAGTTGAAAATGTAAATGATATTATTGCCGATCAGTTGATTGGTATTGAAATTGAAAGGCAAACGTATATCGATAGCCTATTGATAAAAATTGATGGCACAGAAAATAAAAGTAAGCTGGGGGCAAACGCTATGCTTGCTGTTTCAATGGCTGCAGCAAAAGCCGCAGCACAAGAAAGTAATCTTCATTTATTCAGATACCTGGGTGGAGTAAATGCTACGGTACTTCCTATTCCTTTAATGAATATTTTGAATGGAGGTGCGCATGCAGATAATAAAATCGATTTCCAGGAATTTATGATTGTTCCGGTGGGTGCAAAAAGCTTTAGTGAGGGATTACGTTGGGGAGTGGAAACCTTTCATCATTTAAAAACGGTATTAAAGAAAAAAGGCTTTAGTACCAATGTTGGAGATGAAGGTGGATTTGCCCCCGAAATTAAAAGTAATGAAGAGGCGCTTGAAATTGTATTGCTTGCCATTGAGTCTGCAGGATTTGAACCGGGCAAACAAATTTCTATTGCCATGGATGCTGCTACCAGTGAAATGTATGATGAAAAAACAAATACCTACAAGTTTTATAAAAGTGATCCTGGTAAAATCATCAGCAGCGATGCAATGGTTGAATATTGGGCAAAATGGGTTGAAAAATATCCGATCGTTTCAATCGAAGATGGAATGGCAGAGGACGATTGGAATGGTTGGAAAAAGATGACCGAAGTGATGGGTAGCAAATGTCAATTAGTAGGTGACGATCTTTTTGTAACAAATGTAAAACGGCTTCAGGAAGGTATTACCAAAGGAATAGCTAATAGTATCTTGATTAAAGTAAACCAGATTGGAACTGTTACTGAAACCATTAATGCTGTTCAACTCGCTCAGCATAACGGATATTCAACGATCATGAGTCATCGTAGTGGTGAAACGGAGGATACGACGATTGCTGATCTTGCGGTTGCATTAAATTGCGGACAAATAAAAACCGGAAGTGCGAGCCGTACCGACCGGATGGCAAAATACAACCAATTACTACGTATCGAAGAAATGCTGGGCGAAAATGCCATTTATCCAAATGGAACTATTAAATTTAATAAATAATAAACTGATTGTTTATAGTTACTAATTTTGTGATTGAGGCGCTGAATTTAAAATAAAGCCTACTGATACGCAGGCGACCAACTACAAACTTTAAACCGCAAACTAAAAACTACAAATTAAAAACTTGACTATCATTTCCCATATTCCGGCATGGTTAAAAAATAAATACTTTTTAACCACTGTTGCATTTCTAGCCTGGATTGTATTTTTTGATGACCGCGACCTGATTAATAATATGGCTCGTCATAGAGAATTAAGGCAATTAGAAGACAGTCGCGACCACTATATTAAAGAGGTTAATACTATTAGCCTGGAGCTTGAACAATTAAAAAATGACGCTTCCGTTTTAGAGAAATATGCCCGTGAAAAATACCGCATGAAGAAGGATAATGAAGATCTTTTTATTGTTCCAGAATAAAATTCTCTACCGTATTTTTACTATTCTCTCATTCACAGGCTTTTACTATCTTTCAGTTACTACTAAGATTATACGATTTCCATTATCCGTACAATAAGATAAGCCAAACATCCGTTAATAAAACGGACGGACACCGAAATTTGACTCTTTCGGACATTAAAGGATATAAATGGTTTGCCTATGACTCTTCTATTTACCCCAGAGGAACTGATACAATATTTGTATAAAGAAGCCTCCACAGAAAAAACACGCGCCATCGATGAAGCATTGCTTACCGATTGGACCCTGCGTGAAAAACTGGAAGTATTAATTGCTTCTACCGATTGCCTTGATAAAATTGTTGAATCGCCGCGCACAGAAGCAGTACTAACTGTATTGAACTATGCCCGTGAATCGGCAATTGCTGAATCTTTGTAGTTTATCGGTAATAAGAAAGTAATCATAATAATGCGATGAGTTTCTTCGCTTATATTCGCGGTAATTGCACTATCAATGAACCGTAAAGACCGCTTTCTTTTTATTATTGACTATTTTCAGGAACATGCTCCCAATGCTGAAACTGAATTGTTGTATGACAGTCCTTTTCAACTATTGGTAGCTGTAATACTATCGGCTCAATGCACTGATAAGAGAGTAAACAGTACCACTCCCTTTATTTTTAAGAAATATCCAGACGCGGCTACCTTAGCGACCGCTACTTTTGATGAACTCTTCCCTTTAATCAAAAGCATTTCCTATCCAAATAATAAAACCAAACACCTGATAGGGATGGCTACGATGTTAATGGAAAAGTTTAATGGCGAAGTTCCATTAACCGTTGACGAATTGGTTGAATTACCAGGAGTAGGTCGAAAAACGGCCAACGTAATAACTTCAGTAATCGATCAACAACCCAATATGGCAGTAGATACTCATGTATTTAGAGTTGCTGCCCGCATTGGTCTTACGCTTGGTGCTAAAACGCCGCTTGCAACAGAAAAACAATTGATCAAATATTTCCCTTCCGAATTAATACACAAAGCACATCATTGGTTAATACTACACGGGCGCTATACATGTATAGCACGAAAACCAAAATGCAGCGATTGCGGCGTACAACAAGCTTGTCTTTATTTTCAGAAAAACAACAAATAACATTTTCTCCGGAAAAAACATAATCGGGAGTTTTTTTAACCATGGTTGAAACAGGGGTAAAAGCAACCTTTATGGATTGCTACTAAAAGCCTTTATATCATGAAACGGCCCATTACTCCATTAACAATAATCTTTCTTGTTTTAATAATTCCATCAACAGGAAATACACAAAATTATTTTTATAACAGCAGGTATTACGAACCTTCCCTGTTGTGGGAAGCCGGCATATCAATTGGTGGAATGAATTGCCTTACCGATTTGGGTGGAAATAAAGGACCCGGCAGGTATTTCATCAAAGATATAAATATTACCAATACCCGATTTTGTGGAGCCGCCTACGTTCATGCATTGTTTAACAATATAATTGGTGGTAGAATAGAACTTACGATTGGCCAGGTAAAAGCATACGATAGTATATTGAAAACGGATAACAGCGTTGCACGGTATCGCTATCAAAGAAATTTACAATTTCGTTCAATGATAGCAGAATTCTCTCTGGTAGGTGAATGGTATTTTCTCTCACAACTAATGCAGCAAACACAAGATAAGATACCACTTTTGTCTCCTTACCTCTTAACAGGTATATCGGTTTTTCATTTTGATCCACAGGCAAGTCTGAATAATAACTGGATCAGTTTACGACCTTTGCATACCGAAGGGCAGGGCTTTAAAGAGTATGCCGATCGAAAGATTTATAACCTCACTCAACTTAATCTGCCAATTGGATTGGGGTTCCGTTATGAACTATCAGCTCAGTTTAATTTACAGGCAGAAGTAGTACATCGAATATTATTTACTGACTATCTCGATGATGTAAGTACTAAATATATAGATCAATCCTTATTTGATTATTATTTAGACCCAAAGAATTCATCAATAGCTAAGCAATTGGCCGATCGCCGATTGAATATCAATAGCAATGCAGGTATCTTATCTGATCAGCAACGAGGTGATCCTTCTAAAAAAGATGCGTTTTTTAGTTTTAATATTAAAATAGCCCTCGTACTAAACAGGGAAAAACGCTTTTAAAAAATAGCAAAAAACTACTTCGTCGGAAAAAAAGCAGGGTTCGCCTGGTAAATTGAACCGTTAGTACTGGGTGCATTTAAAATTGTCGCTGTATTTTTTCCCCTCACCCCTTTAAATCCCCTCTCCACTAAAGTGGAGAGGGGAAAGTGGCACGACAATTTTAAATGCACCCTTAGTAATTTACGCGTGTTACGATAGAACCAAATCGTTTACTTTTACGTATACTTATAACCTGCCTTTTTAATTGCGGTATCACTAAACGCAATTATTATTAAAGTAAAAGATATGGATCATCAATTAACCAATCCACCAAATTTTAAATCCCGGTTTTCATTTTTACCCTTGATTAAAGTTTGGGAAAAAATTGTTCAGGAGGGGAGACCAGGTTTACAAACAGTTTACCAGAACTTTCTTCAAAAAGTAAAACAGTATCCGGAATTGTTAGTTCCTATCGAAGATGAATCGATACTAATTAAGCATCAATCGTTGATAGAGGAAATGATGACCACTCTTTTTCCCGTAACTGTTTCGGAAAATAATGACCTTTTTGCGGTATGCCTGCCTTTACAGTACAAAACAATTTATGCCTCTCAATTATTTCGAAATGTATTTTTAGGTGGAACCGGCGATACGATTATTATGCCTGATTCGAATACTGAAAAAAACCTTCACGATGAAAGGTTGGTTTCGGCCTATCAAATGATACTTTCAAAATTGTACAATGTAAAAGCAGATGGAATAATTAAGACTGTTCACCCCTACAAATGTCCCTATACCAATTTAGATAAATACCTTGAGTTAGAAATAGATGTACGTTTTATAGATATACTTGTTAATGGACAACTACCCGCCTTACCTACAAATTGCAGCGAGGAGGAATACATTGTTTCGGAAAGCAGGAATATAAAAGAACTGGCAGAAAAAATTCCTATCGGTCTTTTTAGCTTTGATGGATTTGTAATTGTGCATGTACGTGAGGTTACTGAGCGGGAAGTAATCAATAATATAAAAAATAGATTATTATCCATTCACTCATTTGATGATTCGGTTATTTTTAGTACGCTGCAGGAACAAATACAAAACCTGATTGGCATTCCCGGTATCCATATTATTTTAAAACCATTTTTGAGAGTAAATGAACACCTTGTAGTTACGAAGCCTCATGCAACCGATCAATCTCTATTAAAAGATATTCCCTCAAGCAGCAAACATCTTCAGCTTTATAATCAAATGGAAAATGCTTTTTCAAAAACAAAAAAACCATTCCTGATTAATGATATAACTGATGAAGTGGTTAAGAAATACGAATTTTTTGGGGAGTTGCGAAAGGTAGGATGGCGCAATATTATATCCTACCCTCTTTTTGACAATACACAAAAATTTCTTGGAATATTGGGTATCGTTGCAGATACGCCTGGTACCCTTAACAATAATCATATAAACAAAATAGAACCCGTTATTCATTTATTTGTATTGGCCATACAAAAAAGCCAGGAGATTCTCGATTCACAGGTGGATAAAGTAATCAAAGATAAATTTACAGCGGTACAGCCTGCTGTAGAATGGCGCTTTACAGAAGCAGCCCTCAATTATCTTACACAAAAACAAGAAGGTATTGAAACCCGAATTGAACCCATTGTATTTAATGAAGTATATCCACTCTATGGTGCCATCGATATCAGGAATTCTTCAGTAGAGAGAAATCAGGCAATACAACAGGATATGCTGGAGCAGTTACACATGGCTGATGAAATTGTACGGCAGGCACAAAAACGTACGCAGTTTCCCCTGCTTGATGAGATTCGTTACAAACTCGATAAATATTCCGACTCAGTAGCAGCTACCTTATTTTCGGATGATGAACTTTCAATACAGAATTTCTTAAAAAAAGATATCGTACAATTATTCCGCCACCTTCAAACAATATTACCGGAATTAAATAGTTCGTTAGTGGGTTACCTGGATGCAGTAAACTCTCCTGTAGAAATGGTTTACCATCACCGGAAAGATTATGAAAACAGCATTACCCGAATTAATGAGGAACTGGCACGCTTTATTGATAAAGAACAGGAAGCAGCCCAGCAAATTTTTCCTCATTACTTTGAACGGTTTGTTACAGATGGAGTAGACTTTAATATTTATATCGGGCAATCCATATCGCCCGAAAAAAACTTTGATTCGTTTTATTTAAAGAACCTGAAGATGTGGCAAATTACTACCCTGGCTAAAGCTGCTCAGTTAACGGGCAAACTGGAAAAGAAATTAGCAATTCCCTTACAAACTACACAATTGATATTAGCGCATAGCCATCCTATTTCGATCAGCTTTCGTACCGCTGAAAGAAAATTTGATGTAGATGGAGCTTATAATATTCGGTACGAAATAATAAAGAAGAGAATTGATAAAGTGCATATTAAAAATTCAACGGAACGACTTACTCAGCCTGGTATGCTGGCAATTGTTTATTCTCAACCTCCCGAAGCGCAGGAGTATAAAGAGTATATTGATTTTTTAAAGAATAAGCAACTATTGAAAGGGACGGTGCAGGAATTTGAATTGGAAGAATTACAAGGTGTAAGTGGCTTAAAAGGATTGAGAGTTGCGATTAATTTCGAAGAAGAAAAACTAAATGAAATTATTACTGTTTCAACTAAAACAGTAGCAAATTAAACTAGGAGAGATTATAATTCATAAATGGCGTTAGCCAATTTAAACAGCGAAGCACCTATTCACATACTCTAATGAATCGACCCTATCTAGAACTGAAACCCTAAAGAAATAAAAGGAAGCCCGCCATCTTTCGAATAAGCATAACAGGCAGTTATTACATATCGCTTGGCCGGAGCAACCCAAATACCAGCGCCATAACCATGGTGCCAGGTAGAAGATTTTTCTTCCTTTACCCAAACCCTTCCAATGTCGTTAAATCCCACCAGCCCTAAGGAGCCGGGTATAATATATCCTCTAAAATCAAATAAATGAAGTCGGACATCAATATTTGAATATAACATTCTATCACCGGCAAAACGAAATTTTCGAAACCCACGCAGATTATCATTTCCCCCAAGATATTGTGCCTGAAAAAATTGGTACTTGCCAAAATTAATGCCGCCTCCTATTCTACCTGCCAATACTAAATTGGCGGCCTTATTGAAACTGGTATAAAAAGACAAGTCGGTCGAAAATTGTGTGAGGTTCGTACTGCTACCAGATAAACCCTTTAGGGCTTGAAAATAAGATTGCCAATACATACCACGTGTAGTGATTGTTTTATTATTCCGCAAGTCAATATCTATTTGTAACCTCGCGCCCGCAAACGATTTACTTTTAAATAAACTCAATGGGTCTATACCGGGTATATTGGCAGCATTAATAATCCGGTTTATATTATCAGTGCTATCAATACTGAAATAGTTAAATACAGGGCCCGCAAGCAATGAAATTCCTGTTGTTGGATTTATTTTAAACAAGGCCGAACCATTTATCATGTTGTACCGGGTGCGGTAGTAGTTAATTTTTTTACCAGCAGACTTATCAAACAACGTTTCATTTCCTACTCCAAAAAAATTACTTGTATTGTTGGGAGCTTTTAAATCGGCCTGAATCGCCAGATCGGTTTTACCAATTATATCTACTGCATCAAAATGATAACTAAAATTGTAAGCACCGGTTGCCCATGCGTAAGTTGCCTTCCATTGATGAACTGCCTTATAAGGTTGTTTACGAAAACCATGACTGGTATTTTTAATAGTTAACCCGAGAAACAACCCATCATCCGGATTGTAGGTTGCAGCCAGCATAGGCATTAAAATATCGTACTTAAACGCACGGGGAGAAGTTTCATTAACTACAGGATCATCTGCAAATTTATTTTTCCATTCACCATTACCGGTGATACTGTTTTGTTCAGTTGTTAAATCGTATAGTATTGTTTTACCTGCCCGTGAATGTTGAGAACCAATATTGATTACATCATTGCCGGGTCCACCTACTATTCTAATACGAATAGTTTTGGAAGCGTTGCCCTGCATGTCAAAATGATCCTCACCACCCCTACCCCATAACCTGATTTCTTTTGTATCGGAAGAATAAAAAATACGATCGAAAGTTTTCGTTGACTTTTCACCATCTTTATTCAGCTTATACAATTGAATATGTACGCTCCCATCCATTAATCGTTCAATAGCAAACCAATCCCTCTTATCTGTTCCATATATATCTACTTCTTTTGCCAGGAATTTATAATACTTCATCACATCGCCCTTGAGATAATTTCTACGTTCCTTAAGTGTTTCAATGATAAATGGCAGTGAATAAGATTGAATAGAGGCGGGTTGCTTTTTTAATGCAGATTCAATTACTGAATCTGTCATTAATGGAATAAATGCATCCGTTGCATTTTCCCAATCCTGTTTTGATAATCCGGTTAAAAACAACCGATCAAAAAAACGTCCATTAAAATTATAGGTATTGATATTTTTTGCTTTATTTCTAAAGCCCTGAAATCTTGGCTGCAACCACGGTTTGCTGATAATGCCCGGTATAATACCTTGATTAATGAAAAATGGCTGATCCCTATCGCGAGGTATCGGATAATAGGCATCGCCTTTCTTTTTTTCATTTTTTCCCCAGCGCCACTGATCTTCATGCCGGTCAAAATCCATCATAAACATATCTAACAATCTTGCTTGTAAAGTGGCTTGCTCATCAATCGTATTATCATTATCCTTTTGCAATTCTTCCAATACTTTCGGTGTACTGTATGTTTTTTTTAGTCCTCCCGGTTCTCTTTCTTCAAAAATATAAAGTTTGTTTGCAAAATCAGTTCGGTAAATTCCCAACCGCGGATCATCTGGCATAAAAACTATTTTTGGATTTGCATGCGGAACTCCGGCAGCCGTTGCCAGAATAGGAACAGAAACGGCTGCATAAGGATAAGAAGCAGAGATAGCATCCACTAAGGCATTTTTAATAAATGTTTGCCTGAACTCTTCCGGTAAAATTCTCTCCGGATATTTTTCAATACTACGTAGTACATACTGATGCCCTGAAGAATCTTCTAACCTTAGTGATTTTGATTGTAGTCTTCCTCCTTGAAGCAAAGCTTTTAATCCGCCCTTTTCTTTTGCAATATTAAATACCGGAACACGAATGGGGTTCGACCATTCATTTCTATAATTATCTCCCCATAAAAATCGTTTAAATTTTCCTGCTTTAAAACCCGGCGCAGCAGTAGCAGTTACTGAATCTGGAAACGAGGAGATTGTGTCTGCTTCGCTAGAAATAAGTTTTTCCTGAAACGCTCGAAGGGCTATTTCGTATATTGGTTGTTGTTTGTTTGTTAAAGAATAAAACTTCAATTGTATCCTTCCGTCAGTATACAACTCAATTAAACCAAAGCCTTCTCTTTTTTGAGCATATAAGGTTCCTTTTCCCGAACGAACGGAGCTCGATTTAGATGCTGCTCCACTAACAATATAATACTGATTGTTTTGCTGAATATATTGCAGAGAATGCTCGTGACCTGATACACGAATACAATAGGGATGTTGCGACAATACTTCATCCAGTTTTTGAATCATACTTTTATAAAGCGGGTGTTTAACATCCTGTATATTACCAAATGTGCCCCGCAATAATGGATACAAAGACCCAAGCACAGGAAGAGGAATATATAACTTATCGTTTAAATCGGTAAGCGGAAACAAATGTTGCTTAGCAGTAAAATATCCGCCGTGCGGGCCATTCGTTTTGAACGGATGATGTGCTGCAAAAAATAAAAGCTTACCACGGTTGCGATAAACAATCTCTTTTAGTCGTGATACTACCTCATCTTCATTTTTACAATCACAATCTGAATTTTCACCTGGTCGTTCATTTTGCTGTAACCACCATTGCGTATCCATAATTACAAGTACAGATTTATCATTTAGAGCTATTTCAACTGGTCCGGGGCAACCATTCTCCGGTAAAAATTGAACATTGGGAAATTGTAACGATGTAATATAACCGTATTGATGCAATACTTGTTGCCATCCTTTTGAACGGCCCTGAAGCCAATCGTGATTTCCCGGAATAAAAAATGCCTTTGCCGCTGTGTTCTTAACTACCGAAACCTGTTGATCCAATACTTGTTTTTTTTCTGCGTACTGGCGCGACTGTGAGTCGGGTAAACCAACAGGGTAAATATTATCGCCCAGGAAAAGAACTGTTGATTTATTATCAACCAGGTTAAGTTTTTTTAGAAATTCTAATTGTGGGTTAGTTCCATTTTTTAATTTGCCTGCATCACCAATCAGCCAAACACGATGCAATATTGAATCGGGTTGCGCTTTTAAACAAAGCCCTGTTACACATAAAAAAATAATCAGGTAAACTTGTCGAATCATACTTAGCATATTCGGATTGATGATACAATTAGATTTTCTTTAGAATCATTTAATGTTTGTATACATATCTTAACAGGGTAGCCTTACCCTGGCCGCCTTCGTTGGAAATATACAAATCTCCCTCAGGTGTAAAGGTCATTCCTTCCGGTTGTGGAAAATAATCCGGATTTAATTTGAATACAGCCTCCAGTGTACCTGTATTGCTGCATTGCAATAATATTTTCCCGATAGATGATATGATATATAATTTCCCACTAACCGGGTTGATAGCTGCAGCCGATGGCTTGCACTCAATGCTGTTATCTTTTGCCATTTGCCTTATATCAGCCCATGAAATTGAAAAATAATCATCATCAACAAATTGTTTACTGGAAAGTAAAAAACGATAGGCATTAAAATGATTGGGATGTTTACCACATTCTTTACAAATCAATAAAAGTTGATTCTTCTCCTTATCATAACATAAACTTTCAAATTCTGTAAATTTTCCAAAATCATGCGTATAAGTAGCAACGAGTTTGTTTTCGTTGACTGAAATTTCAAACAAATTTCCCTTGCTGTTTAATACATAGTAGAATTGCCCTGCCTTTACCACATCTTCATAGTCGTCGTTATCTCCAAAAGATGCTTCTTCAAAATTTCCGGTTGAGGGATCTATAAAAAATAATTTACCTGCCTCATCATTAATCGCAACAAGTTTGTGATCGCTTATATAGTCGATACCTGAAATTTCGCGAAGTGGTCTTTTTAGTAGAATGCGGTTTTCGTCAGAAGAGTATCCTGGCAGGGCAGGCACAAAAGAATTCCCTGCAAGCCTGTTACAATGGCTAAATAATAATAACAGCAGGCTACCATAAATAAAACATGAAACTGGTTTCATAACAACTAGGAATTCCTGATAGTAACTAGCATCGTAAAAATGTATATAAATATATGCTCTTTTAGGGAAGCGATTTTCAGTTAGTATCATCCATAATAAGTAATTGCTTAAATTGGGGGTTCAACAACGGATAATGACCAGTACTGTTTTATTACAAAATGTGGAACAATATGTTCGGGATCTATATGCCAGGAAAGTAAATCCTGAATTTTATTACCACAATATTAATCATACTGAATATGTAGTGGAAGCTGCATTGCAAATGGCTGCTTATTACCAATTACCCGAGGAAGAAGTAACAATTTTATTAATCGCTGCATGGTTACATGACTCAGGTTTCAGCAAGGGTAAGCCTGAAAATCATGAGGCAGAAGGTCAACTGATTGCTTCAAATTTTCTACAGAAAAATAATGCAGAAAGCTATATTCAAAAAGTAAATGGATGCATTGCAGCAACTAAAATGCCCCAATCTCCCAATAACTTATTAGAACAAATTCTTTGCGATGCAGATCTTTCGCATTTAGGAACCACAGATTTTATTGGCGAAACAAAATCATTACGCCGGGAATTGATGAAAATAAGCGGTGAAGAAATCAGTAAGAAAGATTGGCGTCAAAACAATATTCAGTTTCTTCAACAGCATACCTATTTTACCGAATATGCAAAAAATAAATTGGAGCCGGTAAAACAAGAAAATCTTGCACTGTTACTCGGTAAAGAAAGCATTAAATCCAAAACACCTGCTGAAGAAAATTTACCAGTAAAAAAAAAGGAACAAGGTTCTGAAAGTACTCTCCGTAATAATAGTTTAGAAGAAAAAAATAAAAAGGAAAAAGAAAACAGAACTGAGCGGGGCGTTGGTACGATGTTTCGTATAATGAGCGACAATCATGTAAGCCTTAGCCAAATGGCCGATAGCAAGGCAAACATTATGATTTCCGTCAATACCATTGTACTATCTATTTTAGTATCGGTACTCTTCAGCAAACTTCAATACTACCCGCAGTTTACGATACCTACCATTATTTTATGCGGTGTTTGTTTATTTGCGATCATTTTTGCTATTCTGGCTACAAGACCCAATATTACCAAAGGAACCTTCAACCCTGAAGATGTTGAACAGAAAAAGATAAACCTGCTTTTTTTTGGAAATTTTTTTAAGATGCCGCTGGCCGATTATGAATGGGCCATGAAAGAAATGATGAATGATCGCGAATACTTATACGGCAGCATGATTAAAGACATTTATTTCCTTGGAAAAGTACTCGCCAGGAAATATAAGTTTCTGCGTCTTTCTTACAATATTTTTATGTTTGGATTGGTTTTGTCTGTTGCAGCCTTTATTATTGCCTTTGTTGTAACGAATGATTAATCCATCATTTCTTTTATCTTCATTACCATTTCAGTTTTAGTAATAGGTATTCCCATAATTTTATTATAGCCTTTAGCGTCTACAAAAAACTGGTCGCGGATAATTTTTATTAATTGCCCATTATTAATTTCTGGTATTAACACCTGTTCGAAATTTTTTATAATAGAGCCTAAATTTTTTGGGAAAGGACGAATATAACGGATATGTGCATGGCTAACAGAATAGCCTGCAGCCTGCAATTCTGCACAGGCACTTTTAATAGCGCCATAAGTACTGCCCCAACCAATGATCAATAATTTTCCGGTCGAGGCACCACTGTCTAAGCGCTGATCCGGAATATAATCAGCAATCTTATCTACTTTAGCCTGGCGGGTAAATACCATGTGCTGATGATTCTCGGGTTCGTAATTTACATTGCCTGTTACATCTTGTTTTTCCAATCCGCCAACACGATGCTCCATCCCGGGTGTTCCGGGTATGGCCCATGACCGCACTAATTTTTCATCCCTTTTATATGGCTGTAATTTTTCTTCGCCTTCATCTAATGCTGTTTTGAATTTCACTTTGATTTCGGGGATATCCTCACTCTTCGGAAAACGCCAGGGCTCGGCACCGTTTGCAATATATCCATCGCTTAATAATATTACCGGCGTCATATGTTGTATTGCCATTCTGCATGCTTCAAAAGCAACATCAAAACAATCGCTGGGAGTAGAGGAAGCAATCACCGGCATCGGGCATTCGCCATTGCGACCATAATAAGCTTGCAATAAATCGCTTTGTTCAGTTTTAGTAGGAAGACCGGTAGAAGGGCCGCCTCTTTGTACATTAATTACTACTAAGGGAAGTTCCATCATAACGGCAAGGCCCATTGCTTCCGCCTTTAGCGCTATACCCGGACCAGAAGTAGTAGTAATACCCAGGGCGCCGCCATAAGCAGCACCAATAACCGAAGTAATAGCAGCAATTTCATCTTCAGCCTGAAATGTTTTTACGCCAAAGGATTTGTAGCGGCTTAGTTCATGCAAAATATCAGAGGCAGGCGTAATTGGATAGGAGCCGAGAAACAACGGCAACCCGCTTTTTTGGGAAGCAGCAATTAATCCATAAGAAAGTGCCTGGTTACCCATAATACTGCGGTATACACCCGCATCCATTTTGGCTTTCTCTACTTTATAGGTAGTGGTAAATGTTTCAGTAGTATCGCCATAATTAAAACCCGATTGAAGGGCTTTTACATTACTTTCTAATATTTCTGGTTTCTTTCCAAATTTATCGGTGAGAAATTGAATGGTAGTTTTTAAATCGCGGTTATACATCCAATATAAAAAACCCAGTACAAACATATTTTTAGCGCGATCTTTTTCTTTCATGCCCATGGTAATATCCTTCAATGCTTCACGGGTCATTTTAGTAACATCGATTTTTATTAGTTCATAACTATCTAAACTTCCGTTTTCCAACGGACTCACTCCATCTGCATAATTAGCCAGGCGTAGATTTTTTGAATCAAAGCCTTCTATATTAGCAATAATCTTTCCTCCTTTTTTAAGTGCGGCCAGGTTTGTTTTCAAAGCGGCTGCATTCATTGCCACCAATACATCACACTCATCGCCCGGGGTAAACACCCGATCACTTGAAAAGCGTAATTGGTAACCACTTACACCAGGCAAGGTTCCTTGAGGTGCCCTGATCTCTGCAGGGAAATCGGGAAAGGTAGCAAGATCGATACCCAGCATTGCTGTATTATTGGTAAACTGAGATCCTGTTAACTGCATACCGTCGCCGCTATCGCCAGCGAATTTGATAACTACATCACTTAAAACCTGTTGAGTACGAGCCATAAGAACAAATGATTTAATACTAAAATTACGAATGGAAACATGAATATAATAAAAGTTTATATTCTAAATGGGTCATGTTTTGTGAGTATAATTTTTTAATTAGTAATGAAAAATAGATGGGGGCTAACTTATGCAGGTCTCTACCCTGTACCGGTTTCCAACTTACCCGGG
>JANNEK010000201.1:0-60430 GCA_031378605.1 Chitinophagaceae bacterium
TGGGGCTTATTTGAATATAAATATAACACCAACCCTTAAATTAAACCTTACTACGAATACGGATTTTGCACAGGTAGAAGCAGACAGAATTGCGGTTAAATTAAACCGGTTTAGGTTAACCGCAATTCTGTCTGCTTCTACCTGTGCAAAATCCGTATTCGTAGTAAGGTTTAATTTAAGGGTTGGTGTTATATTTATATTCAAATCAGCCCCAATCTTTCCGGGCCATTCGGTTGATTTTCCCTGCTGTTTTTCAAAACCACCCAGGGCAAACGGTTTTAACTCGAAATGTTTGGCATAACCTATATTTTTAAGTCCGGCTAAATGGCCCGCATTTATCAAACAATAAATAGAACAATCTCTTGTCCATCCCTGCCATAAAACCTGTTCATTCTTACTTCGTATATTTCGTTCAAAATTGATGGCCCAGTTATGCACAGAATCTTTTTTAAACTGAAGACTGTTAAAAGGAATACGCATTTCAGCAAACCATCCTTCTCCGGTAACAGATGTTCTTACATCCCATACTGCATTCCAATCCTGGTTAGCCTGTTCATTTCCGGATATTAATAAATCAGCGCGGGCACCATTGGGATTAATAACAAACAAGTAACCGTTTCTTCTGTCATTGAATGGTGATAGTGCTACCTGGAAATTATCATCCTCACTGTAAAAAAAATCCCGTTGCATAAACTTTGCACGAATACTACCAGATTTTTGATAACACCAAATGCCAATATACATGGCAAGCCTGTCATATACAATTACAACTTTAGTAGCTTCACTCGATGGCTTACCAAAATCGAGTTCGCGTTGTGTGAAATTGGTTATCGCAGGAGCTGATTTCCAGAAACTTTCTGTAAGTCTTCCATCAAGAACGGGAGTTTCGCTTATAAAACTGGTTTGTATTGTATCCGACCCTCTTTGTTGAGCAGTTGTAACTAAAAAAAAGGTGGTGCAAATTACTGTTAGAAAATTTTGAATAACAAATCTCATATTGAAAGATTCTGTATTGATATATAATCCGCTTTCTAATAATACTTATTATTTATCTTTATACACTGTTCCATCTTTCATAACAAACACTACTTTTTTCATTACGGTAATATCAGTTACAGGATTTCCTTCTACGGCAATTATATCTGCTAACTTGCCCGATTCTATACTACCCATTGTTTTTTTCAATCCTAACATTTCAGCAGCATTAAGTGTGGCACATTGAATAGTTTCCAATGAGGGCATTCCACCTTCTACCATATATAAAAACTCCATATAATTTTTCCCATGCGAAAACACTGCGGCATCCGTTCCAAAAGCAATTTTTACTCCTGCCTTATAAGCCTTACTAAATGTTGATTGTATTTGAGATCCGATTTCCATAGCCTTTGGAGCTATAATAGCTGGAAAAAAACCAGGAATTTTTGCAGAATCAGCCACAGATCTGCCGGCAGTAATGGTAGGCACGTACCATGTTCCATATTTTTTGAATAATTCAATAGCCTCATCATCCATCAGTGTTCCGTGTTCAATTGAAGTTACGCCGGCACGAATAGCACGTTTCATACCTTCAGCACCATGCGCATGTGCAGCAACAATAAAACCATAGTCTTTTGCCGTTTCAACAACCGCTTTAATTTCTTCTTCGGTAAATTGAGGATTCTGCCCATTTTTTGCCAGACTTAGCACCCCACCTGTTGCTGTAATTTTTATTAGGTCTGCTCCATCTTTATAACGTTGACGAACAGCCTTTCGAGCATCTTCAACGCTATTAATAACACCTTCTTTGGGGCCAGGGTCGCCCATTAAATCATTTCTGTAACCATTCGTAGGGTCCGCATGTCCACCAGTTGTACCAATCGCAGTTCCGCAGGTAAAAATTCTTGGGCCAATTACCAATTTTCTGTTGATTGCATTTCGCAAGGCAATAGAAACTCCGCTACCCCCAAGATCGCGAACGGTTGTAAAACCCGCCATTAAACTGGTTTGGCCATTTTTTTCTGCTTCATATGCATAATCCGCATCATTTTTAGTAAATCGCTCTGCTACATCGCCTTTTTTTAACTCGCCATCTAAGTGGACATGCATATCCATTAAGCCCGGCATCACTGTATACTTAGAAAGATCGATTGTCTTATCCAATGAAGTTCCATTTTCATATCCATTTTTCACTTCAAGAATTTTATTTCCTTCCACTACAATAGTCATACGTTCTTTAACCTGTAAAGTAGTAACGTCGATCATTTTCCCACAGTGAAGGAAAATTTTTTGGGCTGTACCCTGTAAATTGAATAAAACAAAAAGGAGCAGGAATGAGAGGAATGGAATGCGCATGTTAATTGGTTTTAGCTACTCAAATTACGAATTAGCCCATAGATAATACTATTTATCAGATGCAAATCTAACTGCGAATTACCCTTTTCGTTAATGCCGGCTCAGGGAAAAGTGTAAAATAAAAAAAAGGAAATATATAGCAAACTAAAAGTAGATGGAAGAAATAATTCTATTAACTATACTTTCATCAAAGAAGCAGGATATAGATAGGTCTATTTTGGTTCTTGTTCTATAATTTGCCAAAACCGTTCAACTCTTGCCGTCCAGGTATTTTGTTCAGCTACTTTTATTCTTGCCTGAATTCGCTCATTATTATTTTCTGTGATAGCTTTATCAACTGCCTCAATAAATTCTTCATCGGTATCTACCACGTACGCAACATCTCTGAATGAATAAATATCTTCTGAAAAATGAGTAGCAATTACCGGTTTACCCGCCGCCAGGTATTCATTGATTTTTAATGGATAAATACTTTTAGTAAGTGTGTTCTTTCGAAATGGAATCAAAACACAATCAAAGTATTGAAGATAATTAGCAAGTTCGGTAATATGCCTTGGGCCTATGAATATTATATTTGTTAATTTATCTAGCCCAACTTTTATATGTTCATCCGTTTGCAGTGGCCCAACAAATACAAGTGTTTTGTCGCTATGATAAATGGCAAGTTTTTTTAGCAACTCAAAATCCGAGCGATATTCAATACTTCCTGTGAAGCCAATAATTTTAGTATGAATATTTTTCAGTTCAACAGGCCTTGGTAACAGTTCAGTAACTGCTTTTTTAAAAATTCCAGTTTCCGCAGCATTGGGATGAAAAAAAACATTTTTTGAAAACGGAGACTTCAACCTCGTAAGTTCATTCGAAGTGCAGAGCGTATAATCAAAGTTGGAAATAATTTCTTCCTCCAATCTTGTACCATGCCTGTTCGAATAGGCAACCTGCGAAATATCGTCCATTGATTGATAAATAGAACGCAATGGTTTTATATCATCAGGGAGCTTCCGAACAAAATAAGGGTCGAAAAAGTTTACATAAATAAAATCTTTCAAATTATAGTCTTGAATAATTCCCCGAATTGCAGATAGAACGATACGGTCATTCAGAGCCACTAACTGATTGTATAAAAAACCCGGAGGCAAGAAATTTATGGGAAGTGTTAGTTTGGTCGTAACGATGGTAAGAGAAGATGGCAGGGACGTTGGATTCGAATATCGATTGTTCCCAGTAAGTAAGGCTTTCTTTCTCGATTGTATAGCCGCAGTTTTTCTGCCGGCAACAAAATCTTTCCATGAAAATGGGTGATCGATATAAAACACGCGGTTGTTTTTTGCAAATTCTTTGGCTAAGGATAAAGCCGGTGAAGAAATGGCAGAATCCCACCTGGATAAGGAAAAACAAATTATATCACAATTTTTATTCATTGCAGTACACTCAATTGAAGCAAACATTTTTTTAAACTTTCTTTCCAGCCGGGAATAGAAATAGAAAAAGTATGTTGAATTTTTGTTGAGTTCAATAACGAAAAAGCGGGTCTTTTGGCAGGAGTAGGATATTGAGCAGCAGGTATTGGATTTACCTGGCAGGTACTACCAGTTAATTCTTTAATTGTTGCAGCAAAATCATACCAACTTATTTTTCCAATGTTACTGTAGTGATAAACGCCGCTAACCCATTTTCCTTTTTCAATAATTTGCATGATAGCCGCTGCTAAATCACCGGCAAAAGCAGGAGCCCCTATTTGATCGCTTACTACATTTATAGAAGGGCGTTCTTTCATTAAGCGCAACATCGTTTTCACAAAATTATTTCCATAGGCCGAATAAACCCAGGCTGTACGAATAATAATTGCACCGGGGTTATTTTCCAAGCAAAATTCTTCCCCTTTTAATTTCGAAGCCCCATACTCATTAATTGGGCAGGTAGGATCATCTTCCTTGTAAGGAACCGGCGATTGTCCATCGAATACATAATCAGTAGAAATATGAATTAGTTTTGAATTGAATTGCTCGCAGGCCAATGCAAGTATACCAGTTGCTGCGGCATTAACAAGAAAAGCCATTTCTTTATCAGATTCTGCTTTATCAACAGCAGTATAAGCCGCACAATTGATACAAAAGGATGGCTTATATTTAATAAAAAAATTATTTACCTGATCCATATCCTGGATGGGTAGTTGTTCTTTGGCAACAAAAATAAACTCATAAGAAAGGAATTTTTTTTCAAGTTCTCTGAATTCCATTCCCAGTTGGCCATTAGCCCCGGTTACTACTATTACAGGCTTGTTCATTAAATGGGTTTAGGATTCAAAAACAAAATTGTTCCGGCATTCTTTAAAAGTTGGGAGTTGAATATCCTTATCGGAAATAGTTGTACTGCCAGCAGGAATTTTCCAATCAATATTCAATTGGTTATCATTATAAACAATTCCGCCTTCGCTCTCTTTACTATAAAGATGATCGCATTTATACATTATTTCTGCTTCTTTCGACAACACAGAAAACCCGTGAGCAAAACCTTTCGGTATAAATAATTGTTTTTTATTTTGTGCTGAAAGCTCTATACTAAATACCTTTCCATAGGTAGGCGAACCTATTCGCATATCAACCACTACATCAAGGATAACACCCACCAATACTCTTACCAATTTACTTTGTGCATGAGGGTTTAATTGGAAATGCAATCCCCGGATAACACCATACGTTGAGTACGACTGATTATCCTGAACAAAGGGTTCATTGATTCCGCAGTTGAGAAATACTTTACTATTGAAGGATTCAAAGAAAAATCCTCTGTTATCCTTGAACACGCTAGGTTCAAAAATAAATAGTCCTGGGAATGATGTTTCTTGGAAGGGCATTAATAAAAAATGTTTTTAGTATCTGCGCACTGCTTAATTACAAGGCACCTATAAAACAGTAATACGCAATTCACTTATGAGTTCGCATACTGATCGGCATAGAATTTTTGGTAATCGCCACTAGTAATCCGGTTAATCCAATCTTGATTAGCCAGGTACCAATCCACAGTTTTTTCTAACCCTTCTTCAAACTGAAGGGAAGGCTTCCACCCCAGCTCCTTATTTAATTTGGTAGCGTCTATTGCGTAACGTAAGTCGTGGCCCGGTCTGTCTTTAACATAGGTAATCAACTTAGCAGAATCCCCAGGTGAACGGCCAAGTTTTTTATCCATGATGCGGCACAACAGGTGAACAATATCAATATTCTTCCACTCATTAAATCCACCCACATTATAGCTTTGTCCGATACGGCCCTTATGAAAGATAGTATCAATGGCCCTTGCATGATCTTCTACAAATAACCAGTCTCTCACATTTTCTCCTTTGCCATATACCGGCAGCGGTTTATTATTCTTGATATTATTGATCATTAACGGAATTAGCTTTTCAGGAAAATGATGTGATCCATAATTGTTAGAACAGTTACTCATTACCACTGGCAAACCAAAGGTATCATAGTAAGCCATTACAAAATGATCGGAGGCAGCTTTTGAGGCAGAGTAAGGAGAATGCGGATCGTAGGAAGTTTCTTCCGTGAAAAATCCTTCAGCACCTAAAGATCCATATACTTCATCTGTTGATACATGATAAAATAATTTTCCTTCTTTATTATCTTTCCAATTTGTACGACATGTATTCAAAAGAATGGCTGTTCCTAACACATTTGTTTTTACAAAAGAAAGAGGGTCCATGATCGAGCGATCGACATGACTCTCCGCCGCCAGGTGAATAACGGCATCAAATTTATATTTATCAAATAACTCAGCAATTCTTTTTTCATCGGTTATATCAGTCCGTTCAAAAAAATAATTGGGCGCAGCCTGAACATCTTTAAGATTTTCTAAATTGCCCGCATAAGTAAGCGCATCGGTATTTACAATAAGATATGTGGGGTATTTTGTTACAAACAAACGGACCACATGAGAACCGATAAAACCAGCGCCCCCAGTAACCATTATTGTTTTTGTTGTTGCCATTATAAACTAGCGTATTTTCTTTTAGTAATCTTATTTCTATAAATACCTTTCAAATCATATACCAATGCCTGTGGCTTGGTAATAGAAGCAAAATAATCATCCCCCAGTTCTAAATAATTTTTATGAGGCACGGTAATAATAACTGCGTCGTAATCTTTTGCCGAATTTGTTGTAAGGTTCAAACCATATTCCTCATATACTTCCTGTGCTTCTGCATAGGGATCTTCCACATCAACGTGGATATTAAATGTAATTAATTCCTTTACTGTATCAATTATTTTTGAGTTGCGGATATCGCTTACGTTTTCCTTAAACGTTACTCCCTTTACCAATACTTTTGGTTCATTTGAATTGCGAAGTACATGAGTAATCACTTTGCGTGCAACATACTTGGCCATATCATCATTAATATAGCGGCAGGAAGAAATTACCTTTGAATCGAAACCAAGAGACGCAGCCTTATAGGTTAGATAATATGGATCGACGCCAATACAATGACCACCAACCAACCCAGGTTGAAATTTTAAAAAATTCCACTTAGTACTTGCTGCATCCAGCACATCATAGGTATTAATTCCCATTTTATCGAACATGATTGATAATTCATTCATCAAACCAATATTCAAATCGCGTTGTGTATTTTCAATAATCTTTGAAGCCTCTGCTACTTTAATAGAAGCCGCTTTATGCACACCAGCCATTACCACCAATTCATAGACTTTTGCAATTTCGACTAAGGATTCAGGATCGCATCCCGAAACCACCTTTATTATATTTGCAAGGGTATGTATTTTATCGCCCGGATTAATACGCTCCGGAGAATAACCAATCTTAAAATCAATGATCCCTATTAACCCGCTTACCGATTCTAGAACAGGCAAACAGTCTTCTTCCGTACAACCAGGATATACCGTAGATTCAAACACTACATAATCTCCTTTCTTCAATACTTTTCCAATTGTATTGGACGCGCCAAGAACAGGGCGCAAATCCGGAACGTTGTGATGGTCTACCGGTGTAGGTACAGCGACAATAAAAAAACTTGCTGCTCTTAATACATCAAGTGAATCAGTAAATACAATATCACAATTTTCGAAATCCTTTTTTTCTAACTCATTACTGGGATCAATCTGATTATTCATCATTGCAACGCGCTTGCTGTTAATGTCGAAACCAATAACGGAAATTTTCTTTGCAAATTCTAAGGCTATAGGTAGTCCCACATATCCTAATCCGATTACAGCGAGTTTGGCTTTTTTTTCTAACAGTTCCTTATACATTTTTCTCTGGAAATTGAAAATAAAAGATCAGGTTGATTTGTTAACCAGGGTACAGAAAAAATGTTTTACTTATTACTTATAAATTCTTTTGGTTGCTTAATCAATTCGGCAGGAGGTAAAGACCTAAAATAATCATACGTGATTTTTAATCCTTCTTTTCGATTAACCTTTGGTTGCCATCCCAATAAAGTTTTGGCACGGGTAATGTCAGGTTTTCTCTGCTTAGGATCATCAACCGGCAATGGCTTATAAACAATTTTCTGTTTCGTTCCTGTTAATGCAATAATTTCTTCTGCAAAGTCTTTCAACGAAATTTCATCCGGATTTCCAATATTGATGGGCATGTGCTGATCACTCAAAAGTAAACGGTATATACCTTCAACCAAATCATCAACGTAGCAAAAAGATCTTGTTTGACTTCCATCTCCAAATACTGTTAAGTCTTCGC
Organism: Chitinophagaceae bacterium; assembly: GCA_031378605.1. Classification (GTDB taxonomy): domain Bacteria; phylum Bacteroidota; class Bacteroidia; order Chitinophagales; family Chitinophagaceae; genus Endoryza. The sequence goes on from JANNEK010000201.1 coordinate 8,053, forward strand.
CTCGCAATGCTTGTCCAATAAATGCGGGTAATGCGCGTCCATCATTAAGACGCATTCTTGGGCCGTAGGTATTAAAAATTCTAATAATCCTTGTTTCTAATCCATGAAAAGTATGATAAGCCATAGTCATTGCTTCCTGAAAACGTTTTGCTTCATCATACACACCACGAGGGCCAATAGGATTTACATTACCCCAATAATCTTCATTTTGAGGATGGACCATTGGATCTCCATAAATTTCAGAAGTAGAGGCAACGAGTATGCGCGCATTTTTAGCTTTTGCTAAGCCAAGACAATTGTGCGTACCCAGAGAACCTACTTTTAAAGTTTGAATTGGTATTTTGAGATAATCGATCGGGCTGGCAGGAGACGCAAAATGCAAAATATAACGAAGCTCACCCGGTACATGAATGAATTTAGATACATCATGATGATAAAATTCGAATTGTTCTAATTTGAATAAATGTTCGATATTACGAAGATCGCCGGTAATGAGGTTATCCATTGCTACTACATGAAATCCTTCCTTAATAAACCGATCGCATAAATGCGAACCTAAAAAACCGGCAGCGCCGGTAACTAAAACTCTTTCTTTGGCCATGCTTTATTATTTGTGATGCGATCCGTTTGTTGGAATTGCGGTAGCTCTTCCAACACTTTCATAAAAAAATCCTAAGTCTTTGATTGCTTCTGTATCAAATAAGTTTCTGCCGTCAAAGATCACTTTATTTTTCATCAATTTTACAATCTTCAGAAAATCCGGTGTACGAAACTCATTCCATTCGGTGGAAATTACCAATGCATCAGCTTTATTCAGGCATTCGTATTGTGTTTCAGTATACTCAATTTTATTACCAATCAGTTTTTTAATGTTCCCCATAGCCTCGGGGTCGAACGCACAAACAGTAGCTCCGGCACTCACTAATGCTTCAATCATATATAATGCGGGTGCTTCTCTTATATCATCTGTATTAGGTTTAAAGGCAAGGCCCCACATTGCAAACCGTTTTCCCTTTAAATCATTGCTAAAATATTTATTAATTTTCGGCATGAGGTGAAGTTTCATCTTCTCGTTCACATCCATAACGGCATTCAGTATCTTAAAATCATAATTGACTTCACTTGAAGATTTGGCCAGAGCCTGAACATCTTTTGGAAAACAACTTCCGCCATAGCCGATTCCTGGAAATAAAAAACGTTTGCCTATTCGGTCATCACTACCTATTCCCTTACGCACCATATCTACATCTGCTCCCAAGCGCTCGCAAAGCTGGGCAATTTCATTCATAAAGGTAATTTTGGTAGCCAGGAACGAATTGGCAGCGTACTTCGTTAGCTCGGCAGAACGAAGATCCATATATAAAATTGGATTGCCCGACCTAACAAAAGGCGCATACAACTCTCCCATTACTTTTTTTGCTTTTTCTGACGATGCTCCGATAACCACACGATCGGGCTTTAGGAAATCTTCTACAGCTACCCCTTCCCGTAAGAATTCAGGATTAGACACCACGTCAAATTCAATTTTACAATTCTTTGCTATAGCAGCATGTACTTTTTCGGCTGTACCAACAGGTACGGTACTTTTATCTACAATTACTTTATAATCGCTTAATAAACTACCAAGATCTGCAGCTACTCCAAGAATGTATTTTAGATCAGCCGATCCATCTTCCCCTGGTGGGGTAGGAAGCGCGAGGAATATAATTCTGGCATCTTTAATTCCTTCAGCAAGATTGGTCGTAAAAAAAAGGCGCTCTTCCCGTTGGTTACGAAGAAAAATTTTCTCCAGTCCGGGCTCATAAATTGTAACCTGCCCGCCATTCAGCTTGTCAATTTTTTCGCGATCAATATCAATGCAGGTAACAGTATTACCCGTTTCCGCAAAACAGGTTCCGGTAACTAATCCAACGTATCCTGTTCCAACAACAGCAATTTTCATGTTTTTTAAAAGTTTTATTTAGGGTTTGGGTTCTCGGGGTTTTAAAAAAATTTATTTCGAACAAAATTCAATTACTTTATCTGTTATCCACTTCAATTGATCCTCTTTTAATTCTGTATGCATCGGCAACGAAATTACCCGTTCCGTTAACCAGTCGGTTGTTTTCAATATAAAGTTGCTTCCACCAAATGCATCAAACATTTTTTGACGATGAGCAGGAACGGGATAATAAATCATAGATGGAATCTGACAACCCGCCAGGAATTCATTCAATCCGTTCCTATCTACTCCATCCAGAATTAGCGTGTACTGATGAAAAACATGATTGCTGTAAGAAGCCCGAAAAGGGGTGCTGATTTTAGGATGATTGGCAAAAGCGCTATCGTAATAATCTGCGGCCTTTCTTCGTGCGTTAATATAAGCATCGAGGTTTTTCAATTTTATGTTCAATACCGCCGCCTGAATTGTATCCAACCGGCTATTGCAACCCACTAAGTCATGGTAATATTTTTTACTTTGACCATGGTTTGCAATCATTCTTAACCTGTTAGCTAACGAATCATCATCTGTGAATATTGCACCGCCATCACCATAACACCCTAAATTTTTACTTGGAAAGAAAGAAGTTGTTCCAATAGTTCCAATAGTTCCGGTCTTTTTTATGGTAGCATCTGCAAACTTGAAATCAGCTCCGATAGCCTGTGCATTATCCTCTATAACAAATAAATTATTTTTTGCTGCTATCTTCATTATCGCTTCCATATTGGCCGCCTGGCCATACAAATGAACAGGAACAATGGCTTTTGTTTTGGAAGTAATCGCCATTTCAATAGCTAAAGGATCAACACAAAATGTTTTGGGATCAACTTCTACAAAAACTGGCTTTAAGCCTAACAGAGCAATCACTTCAGTAGTTGCAACATAAGTAAAAGAGGGGGTAATTATTTCATCACCAGGTTTTAAATCCAGCGCCATCATCGCAATCTGAAGAGCATCTGTACCATTAGCACAAGGAATAACATGCTTTACATTGAGGTATACCGAAAGACTAGAGGCAAAATCCTGTACAGCTTTGCCATTAATGAAAGCTGCATTTTCCAACACTTCCTGCAATGCTTCGTTCACTTCTGACTTTATTTTTGCATATTGCTTCTTTAAGTCAACCATCTGTATTGGATCCATTCATGTATTGTTTTAGATCAAAAGGGGCACAAAGTTAACCCGAAAATGTGGTTTTTGCAATGCCTGTATGTGGTATTTCCTATGATATTAATGATTGATTATACATTTGTTTATTAATAAATAATATTGAGTGCACCTATTATTCTACTCATTCTTTCTCGTACTGTACCGCTTAGGAATTAGTCTGGCTTCGGGTTTTAATAGCAAAGCAAGGAGCTGGATAACTGGACGAAAATTTATTTTTACCCATTTACAGGAGTCCATTGGCCAAAATAATGCGCCTCTTATTTGGATGCATTGCGCTTCACTCGGCGAATTTGAACAAGGGCGGCCTTTATTAGAGACCATTCGAAAAAAGTATCCCTCGTACAAATTATTAGTTACTTTTTTTTCGCCTTCCGGGTTTGAAATAATAAGAAATTATAACGGGGTAGACTATATTTTTTACTTACCTCTTGATTCAAACAAAAATGCAAGGCAATTTTTAGAGATAACAAAACCCAAGTTGGTACTCTGGATAAAATATGATTACTGGTACTTTTATTTATCTGCACTGAAACAAAAAAATATTCCTACCCTGCTCATTTCAGGATCATTTAGGATTGAACAGCCCTTTTTTAAATGGTACGGAAAACTACATATTAGAATGCTGGATTGCTTCAAACAAATTTTTGTTCAAACTCAAGCCTCCATTGAATTACTTAAGAGTATAGGGTTCAGTCAAAAAATTATTGCCAGTGGCGATACCCGCTTTGATCGGGTTTTAGAGATTGTCTCCCATTTTGAACCCATTGAAGGGCTTGATGATTTTTGCAAAAATCAGCCTGTAGTTGTTGCAGGAAGCACCTGGATAGAAGATGAAGAAGAATTAGATCATTACGCAAACACCTACCCGAATATCAAATTTATTATTGCGCCCCACGAAGTTTCGGAACTGCGGCTGAAAGAAATAGAAAAACTATTTAACCGCTGCGTAAGATACTCAGCATTAATAAAAGAAAATCGCACAAATGCAATTAAAACAGAAGTTCGAAGTGTAACTGTTCAATCCGAAACCCGGGATCAAAATGAAACCTTTCCTGCTACCAACGCAAATGTTCTTCTGATCGATAATATTGGAATGCTTTCACGACTATACAGGTACGCAACCATTGCTTATATCGGGGGGGGGTTTGGAAACGATGGCGTTCACAACGTACTGGAGGCGGCAGTGTATGGCAAGCCGGTGATTTTTGGACCTGTATACGAAAAATATAAAGAAGCCATTGAATTGCTGGAAGCGGGTGCAGCCTATTCAATTGAAACTGCACTCGAACTGGAAGAATTAATGAACAATATGCTTTCTGACGAAGAATGGTTGAAGCAAAGCGGCAATGTGGCAAGAAATTATGTTCGCGAAAAAGCAGGAGCAACAGAAGTTATTATGAATTATATTCAGGAAAATCGCCTTTTAACCAGTTGATAAAATTGACGGGTACAATCTTTACTATCTTCCCACCCTAGTTTTACTTTTAATTCCCGCTCAATCCAATACTCAGCCTCCGGAAAAATTCGAAAGCTATTAATCGTCTTTATACTTCTTTCGTACATCGTTTCATCTCCCCGAAACAACTCGCTTATAAACACAAATCGATCATTGATTCCAATTGCTTTTTTTAGATCTCTGACAGGTGAATCATTGAGCAAATGACCAACTTCCACGATGTCTGCTTTTAACTTATCATTAAGAGAAGATTCAGCCTTTGCCATGCTTTCATTCAATTCTTTTCCGTTTGATTGATGTGAAAGAGTAGGAATTTCAGTCATGGGATCAAACAGCCATCCATTCTGATCTTGTTTTTTTGATATCCCATTTGCCCCATTTTTTTCAGGAAAAACAGGCATTGATTCATCAATTAAACCATTATCCGGATGGGAAGTTCTTTCAATTGGACGACTCCTGGAAGGCATTACAACGGAAACCTTAGCAGTGCCCAAAGCCTTGCCAGTAGAGTAAAGTAGCCTGCTTAACTCACCTTCAATTTGCTGTGTTGTTTGCAATAATTGAAGAGGAAGAGCATTTTGTGCAAATTCTTCATTTAATTTGCTAATAAGTTCAGCTAATCGATCCATTGTTAAGGCTGGCTTTGATGATAAATTCCATTTAATTCTAAAATTAAACAATTTTCATTCCGTTTTATTGTAGAAATGTTTATTGAACCAAATATATCAGGAGAAAGAAGAGGCTGGATTGAAGTCGTATGTGGTTCCATGTTCAGTGGAAAAACGGAAGAATTGATTCGTCGGCTTAAACGAGCAAAAATTGCCAACCTTAGTGTTGAAATCTTTAAACCTAAAATTGACAACCGCTACGACGAAAAGAAAATTGTATCACATGATGAAAATGAATTTATCTCTACTCCTATTGATAATTCTCAAACCATTTTATTATTAGCAAACCAGGTAGATGTAGTTGGTATTGATGAGGCTCAGTTTTTCGACGATCAATTACCAGAAGTATGCGAGCAATTAGCAATGCGTGGCATCCGCGTGATTGTTGCTGGCCTTGATATGGATTATCTGCGAAATCCTTTTGGGCAAATGCCAAACCTGCTGGCGAAAGCCGATTTCATTACCAAATTGCATGCAATTTGTATGAAATGCGGAAATATTGCTAATTATTCCTTTCGAAAATCTGCCCAGGAAGGGCAGGTGGTATTGGGCGAAAAAGATATTTATGAACCGAGGTGCCGAACCTGCTATCATCGATTAGATTAACCCTTTGACAAGCCTTCGCCATATCATCGCGCTCCTGAAAAAAGATTTGCTGCTGGAGATAAGACAACAATATACTTTCTATGGAATTGTATTATATGTCGCCTCCACCATCTTTGTATTGTATCTATCGATGGGCCAACCCGAAGAAAAAGTATGGAATGGATTATTCTGGATGATACAATTATTTATTTGTATAAATGCTGTTGCTAAAAGTTTTTTACAAGAGAGCAGAGGACGAATGCTGTATTTCTATGCTGTTTCCGGTGCAAAAGACTTTATTATATCCAAACTGATCTTTAATGCAGCATTAATGATTGGTATGAGTTTGGTAAGCCTTCTGTTGTTTCAGGTTTTATTGGGTAATCCTCTTCAAAATCCTTTAAAGTTTGCGGGCCTTGTTTGTTTAGGCGGTTGCAGTCTTAGTTTTGTATTTACTTTTTTAGCAGCTATCGCAGCAAGAGCTCAGCAAAACGCAGCAATAATGGCAATTTTAGGTTTCCCTCTAATTACCCCACAGATATTATTACTGATGAGACTTTCAACCATTGCTTTTTCTGATGTAGTACAAGGAGGATGGGGGCAAATGATTCTTCTTTTATCGGGATTAGATATCTTAATAATAGCTTTATCAGTGATCCTTTTTCCTTTTTTATGGAAAGACTAATGTTCATCTAACGAATAAAATCAATAATTGAGGAAAACCGACTTTATTACTATTATTAAACCGACAGGTGGTTATTTTCAATAGTATCTATTACCCGCATTTGAGATTGATTGATATTTCAAAAATACAATTTGTAAAGGAACCATTTTGGAACTATCCTTCTCTTTCCCCTAATTTTGCATCACTCATTTGTTTTAGATTATTCATTAAGAAATATAATCCATCTACAATCGTATGCAGAAACACTGGTGGAAATTACTCAGTATTGTTTTGCTTTTTTATACATTTATTGCTGGCTTCCTGGTAAAACTTCCTTATGAAGTAGCGTATGAACAAAGCAATATGTTTGAAAGTATGCGTAATTTTTTCTTTCATGTACCCATGTGGTTTGGACAAATGGCCATCATCACCGTTTCATTAGTGTATTCAATAAAATATCTTAGCAACCCCATTCCCAAAAACGATCGTTACGCTACAGAATTTGCAAGAACGGGTACGTTAATGGGATCACTTGGATTAATAACAGGAGCTATTTGGGCAAATTTTACCTGGGGTGCACCGTGGAATAATGACCCCAAACAAATTGGCGCAGCCATTGCTATCCTCACCTATCTCGCCTATTTTGTTTTGAGGAATTCTATTTCCGATATTGATAAGCGTGGAAGAATAGCCGCTGTATACAATATTTTTGCTTATTTTATTTATATACCCATGGTAATGATTTTACCGAGGATGGTTGAATCACTTCATCCTGGAGGAAAAGGGGTGGAAGGTAATCCAGGACTAAGTGGAAGCAGCCTTGATCCGGCAATGCGCATTATATTTTGGCCCGCTGTAATTGGATGGGTGTTACTGGGAGTTTGGATCAGCACCCTTAAAATACGAGTAAAAACATTGGAAGATAAAATCCTCTCAACCTAACACTAACTATGAAGCAACTATTTACCGTTACCATTTTTTTACTGGCATTTGTAACTACTCATGCACAGGTTATCGATAAAACAAAAGAAGCAACCGGTTTACGTGCCGATGGAAAAATTTGGGTAGTAATGGCTGTTTGCTTAACAATATTAACCGGGCTTTTTATTTACGTGATAAGTCTTGACCGAAAGATTGCAAAATTGGAGAAAGGTAAATAGTGTTTGGGTTAACGAATACGATTAATCGCTTATAGCCAGTGAATTGATATGGTTTAACACAATTGAGTTTAAAAACAATCGTTGTTAGATTTGCTGTAATAAAATCTCAATTCACTCCTAACGTTCGGCTTGTTATTATTTGAAAAATAAAAATCAGTATCACATGTCAGAGTACAGTTTCTTCGGTGCCGTTGAAAAGAGTTTCGACAAAGCCGCCAAATTCACCACCTGGGATCCAGGAATTTTGGAACAGATAAAGCAATGTAATGCCGTTTACCGAATGCATTTCCCGGTAAAAATCGGAGATAAAGTAGAAGTAGTTAAAGCATACCGTGTTCAACACTCACACCACAAACTTCCTTGTAAAGGCGGTATACGTTTTGCCATGAGTGTAAACCTTGATGAGGTAATGGCACTTGCTGCCCTTATGACTTATAAGTGTGCTATTGTTAACGTTCCCTTTGCTGGTGCTAAAGGAGGTATAACAATTGATCCAAAAAAATATACTCCTTACGAACTTGAAAAAATAACCCGTCGCTATACTTCGGAATTAATTAAGAAAAATTTTATTGGTCCGGGCATAGATGTACCCGCACCCGATTATGGAACCGGAGAACGTGAAATGGCCTGGATCGTAGATACCTATATGAGTATGCGCCCAGGGGAAATTGATGCATTGGGTTGTGTAACAGGTAAGCCGGTTACGCAGGGTGGTGTACGTGGCCGAAGAGAGGCAACCGGACTTGGCGTGTTTTATGGATTAAGAGAAATTTGCAATATGACTGAGACCATGAAAAAATTGGGTCTTCCGGTTGGCGTGGAGGGGAAAACGGTAGTTGTGCAAGGTTTAGGAAATGTTGGCTATCATTCTGCAAAATTTTTCCAGGATGCAGGATCAAAAATTATAGGACTCGCGGAATTCGAAGGAGCTATCTGGAATAAAGCCGGCCTTGATGTGGATGCTGTTTTTAATCATAGAAAAGCAACAGGTTCTATTCTGAATTTTCCCGGTGCTGCTAATTTTGAAAAAAGTGGCGACGCACTCGAAATGGAATGCGATATACTTATACCTGCTGCATTGGAAAATGTAATCAATGGCGAAAATGCCCCCAGAGTAAAAGCAAAAATTATCGGCGAAGCAGCAAACGGCCCATTAACACCGGAAGCTGATGATATCTTTACCCAAAAAGGAGTATTGGTGGTTCCCGATATGTACCTGAATGCAGGCGGAGTAACCGTTAGCTATTTTGAATGGTTAAAAAACCTTAGCCATGTTCGTTATGGAAGAATGGAAAAACGCTTTACAGAAAATCAAAACCGTCAAATGCTGGAGATCACAGAAGATTTCACAGGTAAAAAAGTAAGCGGTAAGGTTAGAGACGAAATTGTTCATGGACCGGAAGAAGTAGACCTTGTAAGAAGCGGATTGGAAGAAACGATGATTGCAGCTACCCGCGAAATTATGGATGTATGGAAAGCAAACCCTTCTATTCCGGATATGCGAACCGCTGCCTATGTTGTTGCTATTAACAAAGTTGGGCTTAGCTATGCCGAGTTAGGAATATTCCCATAAAGAATTACTAATAATAAATTCAAAATCTCATTCGGGTAACCGGATGGGATTTTTTTTAAGTAAAATAGTTCTGTTAAACACTTCCACCCACCAAATACATTGGAACTGAAGTAGCACCTGAAATTCGAAAAGAAATTACTACGAATAATTTTAATTTAATCGCCAACATTCTTTATTTGCCTCGTTCCTTCCAGGTAACTTAAAAACAATTTCAAACCCTCCCTCATTTTATCGTTCAATTCATACTTTATATTCTTTGTAAAGTAGGTAAGGCTATCATAACCGGATAATTTATTTTGTAAGGCTACTTTTTCAATAGCACTAACGCCTAACTTATTTGCTTCACTAAACGCTGTAATAAAATCAGCAGGTAGTTTTTTATTGCTTACCCAGGCTGCAAAAACAAAAGGCAATCCGGTAAAATCATACCAGGCTTCTCCCAAATCATATACGCAATTAACGCTATTGCGGTACTCAAGGCATCGATCGCCAATTACCAAGGCAGCAGTAGTATCTTTAATCTGGTTCCTGAAATCTGTGCTGGTATCAATCCATTCTACTTGCTGCTTCCAATGGTTCTCAAATAATATTTTTATGAGACTGGCAGAAGTACGGCTTTGATAATCGAGTATTATTTTTGTTATACGCTGCAGGGGTACCTCGCTTAATAAACATACCGATGCCACAGAGCCAATACATCCGATGCAATAATCTGTGACTATATGCGCGTTGGGTAACCGGGGAATAATTTCTACTGGCACCAAACCTATATCAATTTTATCCTCCAAAAGCAATGCAGCAATATTTGAGGGATAGTCTGGCACCAATTCAATTGCTTCGATTACCGGCGAATGTTCAATTCCATAGAGTAGTGGTTTTGTATTAAGATAATTTACAATTCCAACCTTTATCTTACCCAATTAATATAATTTTGCCCGCAAAGGTAAGGGAGTTTATGGTTTATGGTTTATGGTTTATGGTTTATGGTTTGTGGTTTGTAGTTTGTGGTTTATAGTTTGTCGTTCAATTCCTAACTTGTTATTTTTTTAAAGACTTCCGCATTTCATTAGTGACTACCGACTACTAACTACGGACTACAACCTACGGACTACAAACTATTGACTCGTCATTACCTTTTACAACACTAATTTAGAATACCATGGAATTACAAGCATTGACTGCCATTTCACCTATTGATGGGCGTTATCGTTCAAAAGTTCAGCACCTGGATGAATATTTTTCAGAATATGCCCTTATTAAATACAGGGTACTTATTGAAGTAGAATATTTCCGTTTCCTTGCCGAAAAGAAATTTTTCGTCATCCCCCCTGCTATAAAAAAACTATTGACTACCACCCTTGAAGAATTTTCAATAGCCGATGCACAAAAAATAAAAGATACGGAGGCCATCACCAATCATGATGTAAAAGCAGTGGAATATTTTTTAAAAGAAAAATTACCGGCCGCCAAAGGGAGTTCAATAAAAGAATGGATTCATTTTGGTCTTACTTCTCAAGACATCAACAATACCGCGATCCCGCTTTCATGGAAACATGCACTGGAATTTGAATACCTTCCGGCTTTATTAAATCTTAATCGTCAACTTGAATTATTAGCTACCGAATGGAAAGACATCCCAATGCTGGCGCGTACACATGGCCAGGCAGCCAGTCCAACAAGGCTAGGCAAAGAAATGATGGTATTTGTTGAACGAATTGAACAACAGGTGGAACAATTAATTCAAACGCCGGTAAGTGCAAAGTTTGGAGGAGCCACTGGTAATTTCAATGCACATCATATTGCGTTCCCTAAAAAAAATTGGGTTAACCTGGGAAATGAATTTGTTGAAACTATATTAGGGTTGCAGCGACAACAATTCACTACACAAATTGAACATTATGATAACCTGGCATCCCATTTTGATGCAATGAAACGCATCAATACGATATTGATTGATTTTTGCAGGGATATATGGACCTATATTTCATTAGATTATTTTAAACAACAAACCAAAAAAGGTGAGATTGGCTCTTCTGCAATGCCACATAAAGTAAACCCTATTGATTTTGAAAACGGAGAAGGAAATTTAGGGATGGCCAATGCCCTTTTCGAATATTTATCTGCGAAACTACCGATAAGCAGGTTACAGCGAGACCTAACCGATTCTACTGTTTTGAGAAATATCGGAGTTCCATTTGCCCATACCCTGCTTGCCTTTAAATCAATAGAGGCGGGTTTAGGCAAATTGGTTCTTAATGATGAAAAAATATTTAATGACCTCGATAATAACTGGGCAGTTATTTCGGAGGCCATTCAAACCATTTTACGCCGGGAAAATTATCCAAAACCCTATGAGGCCTTAAAAGAACTTACGAGGGGTAAAGAAGGCATTCATCAAAAATCAATTCACCAGTTTATCGATAAACTGAAAATATCAGCCGCTATCAAAAAAGAATTAAAGAAAATAACTCCGCACAATTATGTAGGAGTAAACCCAACATATTAATGATAAAATAGAAAATTACTTCTTGCGCAGTTGATAGTCCAGCTTACTAAAAACAAACTCTAGAATTTTTTTGCCTTCTTCCATACGCCCGCCACTTGGGTTAAATCCAACTTTCGATAAAACTTTCTTGGAGGCTTCATTGGGTTCCTCTACCACCGCATAAATGAATTCAAGCGTCGTATTATTGAAAATATAATCCAGCGCACCTTTAGTTAATTCCGTTGCGAACCCTTTACCCCACCACTCTGGCATTAGTGCATACCCTAACTGAAGTTTTTGTGTACCCTCAATGGGTATTATAGCAAAAGAACCTATACAAGTCAACGATTGCTTTTCAACAGCCATCCATCTTCCATATTGCGGTTGTTCCTTGTATTGAGTAATATTAATCAACAGAAAATGGTCTGTCTCCTCCTGGTTCTTAACGGGTCTGATATATTCCATCACCCGTGGGTGACTATTGATCCGATAAAAATCCATTTTATCTTCAATAGTAAATTGCCTTACACTTACGCGTTCTGTTTCAAAAATAATCAAGGGGCCTCCTTATGAATTTCTGATGTAAAATGGAATTCGATATCAGGATTATTCGTTCGTTCTGTATTCAGGAACCATTCGCTTTGTGCCAGGTAAACAAGGTGTCCATCTTTATCTGAAGCAATATTACCGGATTTAAATCTTGTAAACTCTTCCAGCTTTTTGGGATCCTTAGAAGTTATCCAGCACGCTTTATAAAAAGCCTGTGCTCTAAATTCAACGGATGCGCCGTACTCCTGTAACAATCTATATTGTATCACTTCAAACTGAAGCTCTCCCACGCATCCAATAATTTTCTTATTACCCCCAAACTGAGTAAATAACTGAGCTACCCCTTCATCGGTTAATTGAAGTAATCCTTTTTCAAGTTGCTTGGTCTTCATCGGGTCTTTGTTCACCACTTCTTTAAATATCTCTGGAGAAAAAGAAGGTATCCCTGTGAAATAAAACTTTTCTCCTTCAGTTAATGTATCTCCAATTTTAAAATTACCTGTATCAAATAAACCTACCACGTCTCCCGGATAAGCTTCTTCAATTACATCTTTTTCGCGGGCAAGAAAGGAGTATGGGTTACTAAAGCGCACCTCTTTATCAAGCCGAACATGTTTAAAATATTTATTTCTTTCAAATTTTCCACTGCACACTCTCAAAAATGCAATCCGATCACGGTGCTTGGGATCAAGATTGGCATGAATTTTAAAAATAAAGCCACTAAACTTATCTTCATTTACATCCAATAATCTAACAGAGGTTTCGCGGCTACGCGGAGCCGGTGCTATTTGAATAAATGTATCCAGCATTTCTTTAACACCAAAATTATTAACGGCACTTCCAAAAAAAACAGGTGCAATTTTCCCCGCTAAATAATCTTCTACATTTAATTTGCCGTGTACACCATCTACCAATTCCACATCCTCCCGCAAAATAGTCGCATCACGCTCTCCCAATTTGCTTTCTAATAGTATATCGCTTAAATCATTAATTTGTACAACATCTTCATCGATTGCCTTTGTATTTGGAGTAAATAAGACAAGGCTATTTTCTCCAAGATTATATACTCCTTTAAATTCTTTACCACTGTTAATGGGCCAGGTCATTGGATGAAGATGGATATTCAACTCCTTTTCGATTTCTTCGAGTAGATCAAAACGGTTTTTGCCATCGCGATCCATTTTATTCACAAATACAATTACAGGTGTATCTCTCATTCTGCAAACTTCCATCAAACGCCTTGTTTGTGCCTCTACTCCATTAACACTATCAATAACCAGTATTACACTATCAACTGCAGTAAGCGTTCTGTAAGTATCTTCGGCAAAATCTTTGTGACCTGGTGTATCGAGCAGGTTGATTAAAATATTTCTGTATTGAAAACTCATTACCGAGGTAGCCACCGAAATTCCTCTCTGTCTTTCTATTTCCATAAAGTCGCTGGTGGCATGCTTCTTTATCTTATTACTTTTTACTGCACCGGCAGTTTGAATAGCACCTCCAAACAACAGCAGTTTTTCTGTAAGTGTTGTTTTACCCGCATCGGGGTGACTGATAATTGCAAAGGTTTTGCGTTTTTGAATCTCGTTCGCGTATTTCATATTAATTATCCAACTGTTGGGAAGATCGGAACCAGGCGATTAAAATAATGCCATTCATTCAGTTTATACATTTTCCCGACAATTTTTTTCAAGGCCGCAAAGGTAGTGCATCAAAGCCATTTATTTATTGTAAATAGTACTGGCTTTCTTACCAGGTTGAGTTGATTTTGAAAGCCATTTCCCCTTATTAAAGAATCGAAATAAAGCGTCAAGGCTACACAGGGGGATGATAGAAAGAAAGTATTATAAATTAACGCTTCAGCAATTTATTTTGAATCAATTTTTCGAGTACCGTTTCTTTTTCGGTTCGACTAATAGGAATTTGATGTGTTCCTATTTTAATTTCATTTCCTTCGATACTCTCTACCTTATTTAAGGCAACGATATACGACTTATGGGTTTTTACAAAATAAGTAGCAGGTAATTGCTCTTCAATACTATGAAGCGTTAGATAAGTGATATACTTTTTTTGATTGGTATGAATAGCAACATAATTTTGTAATGCTTCTGCAAATAGTACATCATTGTAATTTATCTTAACCAATTTGTTATCGCATTTAATATAAAAATAATCCGGTTCAGCAGTTGGTGGAATATTATTGGGCGTTTCAATAATCGCTCTCACCTTTAAAATTGCTTTCCAGAAGCGATCAAATGAGAAAGGTTTTAGAAGATAATCAACAGCATTCAATTCAAATCCGTCTACGGCATATTGTGGATATGCCGTTGTAAAAATTATCAAAGGTGCATGAGGCAGGCTTCGCAAAAATTCAAATCCTGTCATTTTAGGCATTTGTATGTCAAGGAAAATAAGATCTATTTTTTCTTTCGTCAATATTTCCATTGCCTTTACCGGGTTATCAAACTCTCCTGCCAGTCGAAGAAAATCAGCATCGCTTATATATTCTTTCAGGCCTTTTCGGGCGAGAGGTTCATCGTCAATAACAATGCACGTAATCATAAGAATATATTAATGTTTAATAGTATCGACTAATAGCCTTTAGTTATCAGTTTTCAGAAAGTGGAGTATCTAAATCTAACTTCAATTCAATCGAAAAAATACGATCTACCTCTTTTATCAATAACTCATGTTTTTCGGGATATAATAGTTCCAGCCTTCGTTTTACGTTATTCAATCCTATCCCCCCAATTGGCTCTCTACTTTGCTGATGTAATTCTTTAGAATTTATTACTGAAAAAAGTAGTTGACCTTTTGTTCTTTTTAGGACCACCTCTACAAAATTAGTTGTGTCTGTACTGTGTGAAATATGTTTGAAAGCATTTTCAACAAATGGGCTCAGCAATAAAGGAGTTAAATAAAACCCTTTTACCTCTTCACCTATCGTAAATGATACCTTATAGTTATTGTCTTTACGCAATTGCTGTAACCGGATATAATCTTTCAGAAAGTTAATTTCTTTTTCAATTTCAATTTTATCGGCATTACAATCGTATAATTGGTAGCGTAGCAAATCAGAAAATTGCAACAACGTTTTCCGGGCCTCCGCATTTTCTTTATCAATCAAAAAATATACGGAGTTTAATGAATTGAAAAGAAAATGAGGATTGATTTGCGATTTTAAAAAATCCAATTCCGCAGTGGCTTTTTCTTTGGCAAGTTCAGTCATCCTTCGCTGGGCTCTCACCTGATCCACTAATAACTTAAACGCCGCACCTGTACTTACTAATAGTATATGTGGTAATACATTATCATAAATTCGTGCTTTAAATCCGCCAGCTAAAGAGAACATTCCCGGGTTGTTAAATAACTGGCCCAATACATACATTTTAAAAATGCTGCTGGCTATAATCATTAAGAGGAAAACTGCACCAAATATCCAATATCTTTTTTTATAAAGTATGGAAGGGATCAATATATAGTTTGTAATATAAACCAACAAGGCAAGATCCGCTACTTTAACAATGCTTATCCAAATTCTGTTATTTTTAGGGTAATCCTGATAACGGAAGAAATGCCATGCCGCAAATAGCAACAACCAGAAAAATAAATGATGCAGGTAATATTTACGTATAAAACTCATGTCTTTTTATCTCCAAAATAAATGTACGATTTACGAGCCATATAAAAATTTACACCAAACAGATGATTTACTTGACAAACTCCAAATGCTTCCGGCTTATCAGGCTTTTATCCTAAGAAAAATATATTCCCATTGAATTAAGCTGGCAAGGTACGTGTGATCGCAATTAATATTGTTATTGAAGATTATGATACTAACTTAAAGGGCATACGGACGGATAAAAAAGATAATATCTATGTTTCCTGCCCGAAGGAAAAAAAATAATGAAAGTGATTCAAGGAGAAAATATTTCCATTAATAATTACAGGCGTTGGGTATCTTAATAAAAAGAAAACTGCGTCACACTATTTGGGTAACCGAAGTCTTTAATCCAATATACGATCTGCTATTTTAAGCAATTTTGCTAATCTTCCGCTTGCTATAAAACGTTTAGTAAATGTTAATCTGAGATTACCAGTATTTACTTTATAACCCCCATTTCTAAATTGACCAGCGATGGTTGTTCTATTACTTAGCCAATAAAAATTAATATTCCATCTTCGGGTATTATATCCAATGCCTGATCGAAATAATAAATTGGGAGAGATATTTTTTGTTGAATATAAATTACTGGCTGAAGACTCGGCAACCAAACTCAAATCAAGATTAATTGTTGCAGACGCTAACAAATACCAATTTTCTTTCCACACAAAAGTATATGCATAACCCGCGCCGGGCCCAATTTCTACATAGCTTACTTCTTTAATATCTTTTTGCTGGTAATTTGATCCTAAAGCAGATGGGATAAAGGCACTGTCGGCTTTTAAATTTCCAAAAGTGATAGCACCCCCTAACAGAAACGAACCAGCGGATTTTTTCTGCCATTCACTTTGTTGAAAGGCTGCGCGATAAGAAAATCGTTTATTATTATAGATATGAAAAGCGCTTACGCCAATTTCATTTACCTGAAGATCGGCCCGCTTATAAAAACTATTTTTATCCGAAGAAGCCAGCCCTCTTGGATTTAAATAATATCCTTTATAAAACTGTGCGAAGAGATCGTATTTCCATTTAAAACCATAGATATGTGTTTGGAGATCGAGGTATTTTGTTTTGCCTTTACCTTGCTCAGGATTTAAAAAAGAAAAACCATATCCTAAGTTGAGCGTAAGTGCACGATAAGTAGCACCAAGGCCAATACTTAATTTTGTATTCGGGCGATACTGAATTTCTTTAAACCCCTGTGAACCTTCAATACCAAAATTTGTATATTTTCGAGAGAAATAAATTCTTCCGGTAAAAACTTTTGTATAAGGTTCAATAAAAGAAGTATCACGCTTTTGCGCATATGAAAAAAGAGGAAAGCAGATGGTAACTGGCAACAAAAATTTAACGATAATGTTTGCGGCAAAAAAATCTCTATTTCTTTTCAAATTCATATTTATTATCTGGCACCAAATAAAAGGCTTCCAATTCGCACCATCGTACTTCCTTCTTCAATGGCAATTTTATAATCGCCGCTCATACCCATGCTGAGAATTGGAACTGGTGAGTTGGATATAAATAGTTCGGAGCCTCTAGCCGGCAGTTGTAGCGTATTAAAAATATTTTTAAGTTTTCTAAACTCCGCCCTTACCTGGTTCTTATCTGTATTAAAAGATGCCATTCCCATTAAACCCACTATACGAACATTCTTCATCAGCGAGCTTGCCTCGTTATTTATCAATTCTTTTAATTCCTGCTCGTCCAATCCAAACTTTGTTTCTTCCTCGGCAATATGCACCTGCAATAACGCATCTATTACACGGTTATTTTTAGCCGCCTGCTTATTAATCTCCTGCAATAATTTGAAACTTTCAACGCCATGAATCAGGTAAACAAAAGGTGCAATATATTTTACCTTATTGGTTTGGAGGTGACCAATAAAATGCCATCGGATATCAGCGGGGAGATTTGTTGATTTGTCGACTAATTCCTGTACATAATTTTCGCCGAAATCACGATGACCCAAATCGTAAAGATGTTGAATATCTTCGGCGGATTTTGTTTTGGATACCGCCACCAGCGCTACCTGCCGGTCGTCTAATTCCTTACGGATGCTCAGAAAATTTTCCTTGTTAATAGCCATATTGAATGAGCAAATTTCGGGAAAGAGAATAAGAATTCGACGATCTGCCAGAGAAATGAATAATTTATGAACAATAATAACAATGAAAACTGAAAGGATAGATTCAGTTTTGTAACCTTTTCAATCAATAACAAGGAACGCTTGCTACTATTTTAAAATACTCCTGCCAATAACAATTCGCTGTACTTCACTGGTACCTTCATAAATCTGCGTGATTTTGGCATCACGCATCAGTCGCTCAACATGAAATTCCTTTACATATCCATAACCTCCATGAATCTGTACGGCTTCAACGGTTGTCCACATAGCAGTTTCGCTGGTATATACTTTTGCCATAGAGCTGCTGAGGGTATAATCTATCTTATTGTCCTTTTCCCACGCCGCTTTTAAACACAGTAATTTTGCTGCTTCAATTCGGGTAGCCATATCTGCTAGTTTAAACTGGATAGCCTGGTGATGCATAATTTCTTTTCCAAAGGCCTTTCGTTGTTTAGAATAATTCAGCGAACGCTCATAGGCGCCGCCAGCAATTCCCAAAGCCTGCGAAGCAATACCGATACGGCCGCCACTGAGAGTTTTCATAGCAAACGTAAATCCAAAGCCATCAGTTCCAATTAAATTTTCCTTTGGCACTTTCACATCGGTAAACGATATACTATGAGTATCACTACCCCTTATACCTAATTTGTTTTCTTTTGCACCTACGCTTACACCGGGCCAATTCTTCTCTACAATAAATGCGTTTATACCCCTGCTTCCTTTAGCAGCATCTGTTTGCGCCATTACTAAATAAACAGAAGCAGAAGAACCATTGGTGATCCAGTTCTTTATCCCATTCAGAAGGTAATGGTCTCCGTTATCAATGGCGGTAGTACGTTGAGAAGTTGCATCGCTGCCCGCTTCAGGTTCGCTTAACAAAAAAGCGCCAATATATAATTCTCCATCTTTTCTTCCCTGTGCCAAGGGCGTTAGATAGTTAATTTTCTGCATTTCATTTCCGAATGCATCAAGACCCCAGCAAACCAAACTATTGTTTACACTCATACAAACACTAACACTCGCATCAATCTTACTGATTTCCTCAATGGCCAGCACATAACTTATGGTATCCATCCCTGCTCCACCATAGTTTGGATCCACCATCATTCCCATAAACCCCAGTTCAGCCAACTTCATTATCTGTTCCTTTGGAAATTTTTGAAGCTCATCTCTTTCAATAACACCTGGCAAACATTCGCTATGGGCAAAGTCACGGGCCGCTCGTTGAATCATCAGGTGTTCTTCGGAAAGTTGAAATTGCATAGAAGAAAATTTATGGGCAAAAATAGTTGAAATAATATGAAAAGCTAACGAGTGTTTTATGGAAATAAAATGAAGTGGTGCCCTTTTAAAACTCAGAGAATGCTATGTTTTTTTTTAACTCTTTAATTGCTTTGAGAACTTTGCGATGCTTGGTTCCTTTGCGTCTGGCTTCTCTTTAATCTCTTTTCTCTTTGGCCTCTTTTCCTTCGCGTCTGGTTTTTTTAGGGAACGCCAAGAACTCAAAGAACCGCTGAGAACGCTGAGTTTTTTTATTAACTCTTTAATCTCTTTTCTCTTTGGCCTCTTTTCTCTTTGACCTCTTTTCTCTTTGGCCTCTTTTCTCTTTGACCTCTTTTCTCTTTGGCCTCTTTTCTCTTTGGTCTCTTTTCTATATTACCTATAATACACCGATAAATTATTTCTTAAACGTGGCTTTAAAATAAACTAATAATAACGCTAATGCCAGGATAATACTATTTGCAATAATGATGGCCATATCTTTTTTTACAATACCATAAAACAACCAGGTAGATACATTTCCTACCAATATTATTAATGTCCAGTAAGAAAGGTCATTCGCCGACCGTGATTTCCAAACCTTATATACCTGGGGAACAAAAGTAACTGATGAAAGAAAAGCGCCGAAGAGGCCCACAAAGTCGATCCATTGCATAATAACAGTTTATGGTTTGTAGTTTATAGTTTATGGTTTATGGTTAGGTTATTCGCTTTGAAGAAAGTTTATTTAAAAACATCATTTAAAGACTTTACACCTCAAATTACAAACTAATTTATTTCTCCATTTGTTCAATCACCGCCTGTGTAACCCCGGTAAAACTAAACCCACCATCATGAAAGAGGTTTTGCATGGTTACCATCCTGGTATAATCGCTGAATAAGGTTACTACATAATCTGCACACTGATCTGCATCCGCATTTCCCAGCGGGCTCATTTTTTCTGCATAACTAATAAATCCATCAAATCCTTTAACGCCACTGCCTGCAGTTGTTTTTGTGGGCGATTGAGAAATCGTGTTCACTCTTACTTTTTTCTTTACGCCATAATGATATCCAAAACTTCTTGTTACACTTTCTAAAAGTGATTTTGCATCTGCCATTTCATTGTAGTCAGGAAAAACTCTTTGTGCAGCGATATAGGTTAGTGCAACAACACTACCCCATTCGTTCAACGCATCGAGGTCCCAGGCTGTACGCAATACCCGATGCAAACTCATTGATGAGATGTCGAGTGTTTTAGAATTCCATTCATAATTCATTTCGGTATAATGCTTCCCTTTGCGAACGTTGATTCCCATTCCAATTGAATGAAGTATGAAATCTATCTTACCACCAAAATGTTCTATTGATTTTTGAAAAAGATTTTTCAACTCTTCCATATTCGTAACATCAGCTCCAATAACGGGTGCATTAACAAGTTCAGCTAATTTATTTATTTCGCCCATACGAAGGGCAACAGGTGCATTGGAAAGTACTAGCTGTGCTCCTTCCTCATAACACTTGATAGCAGTTCTCCATGCTATGGATTTCTCATCCAATGCACCAAATATGATTCCTTTTTTCCCTTTCAATAAGTTATTTGACATAGAAAGTAATTTGAAGTTTTTTGATTTTTTGCACAGCCCTTTCTATACAATCGAAAAAGCGTGTAAAAATAAGAAGTAAATTACTAGAAAATACAGCCGCCAAAGCTGAACGGCTTATTAAGCGATTATCTTTTTCTCTGCTATTAGCAGGTGCAATCGGCTCAATCGAACACCGTTTATTGTTACATTTCAATGGCGCGGCCAAACGTATTGAGTGAGTAAAAAAGAGACAATTCCTGTGTAAGCAAGGGCAAACAGCAGTATACAAACAATAAAAATAATAAACCTGAAAACGGATCGCCGGGGATGAACCTTACCAATTAACCATCTATTAAAATAATAAGCAGGCAGTACAGCCAACAACCCATAAAAGAGTAGTGTTCTCAAACTCATTTTATAAAATTATAGTCTAAAAGGAGGATACCGACAATAGATCGTAAAGATTAATCAATATAAAGGACCCGCCAAAAACTAACAGACCATTCGCTGCAATCAGAAGGATAGAATAGAATAAAATAGCTGTAATTGTTTCACTTGCTATAATTTTTTTATTCAGGTTTCTATACAACCAATAACCGCCAACTGCAACCGCAGATAGCACGATAAAAAAAAGCATTATTTTCATGAATGGCAGCATCTATTATCTCCTTAAATGATTTTTTATAAAATGAACCGGGAAAATCAATTTCTTACCATTTCTCTCGCATTCTCAAGCGCCGCTGCTGTGGGTTTTTCTCCACTTAGCATTTGGGCGATGGTTGTTATTCGTTCTTCGTTCGATAATATCCTGATATTCGTTTTAATCACATCTTGTTTTATTTCTTTATAAACAAAGAAATGAGTATCGGCCTTACCGGCTATCTGTGGTTGATGGGTTATGGTAATTACCTGCCGGTTGGCGGCTAATTCTTTCATAATGATACCCACTTGGCGTGCAGCTTCTCCACTGATTCCAGAATCTATTTCATCGAAAATAAGTGTTGGCAAATCGAGCGATTGTGCCACCAGCGATTTTATACATAACATCAGTCGGCTACGCTCACCCCCACTCGCCACTTTACTGATAGGTTCGTATCGACTATTTTTATCTGCTTTACTTACGGGCTGGCCTGCCTGTACGGCAGGTAGATTTGCATCAAACAAAAATTCAAAATCATTGCCGCCATAAAAATTTAGGGGCGCATTTTCCAACCGTACCTGTAACCGGGCATTGGGCATTCCTACCTGGGTAAGTAATTTATTCACCTTATCCTGCAAAGGTTTTACCTTCTTATTTCGATTATTGGAAAGCGTTATGGAAAGCGTATCAGCATTCTTAAAATGATTCTCTACTTCCTTTTCTTTAGAAAC
Source organism: Chitinophagaceae bacterium (assembly GCA_031378605.1). Classification (GTDB taxonomy): domain Bacteria; phylum Bacteroidota; class Bacteroidia; order Chitinophagales; family Chitinophagaceae; genus Endoryza. The sequence continues at coordinate 30,350 of JANNEK010000201.1, forward strand.
GATTGCTTCATCGATGTTTAAAACTGCCTGTAATTTTTCTTCAAGATTGTTTTTGATAGAAAGTAATTCCGCCGTGGTTTGAACACCATGCTTTTTTTGAAGTTTATATCCTATCGCAATCCGTTCATTCAATTGCTCAATGCGTTTTGGATCGAATTGAATCTGGTCATTGATATGTTCGAGCTCGCTATTGATATCCTTTAGTTCAATATGAACAGATTGTAATCGCAGAATTAATGCCGGAATTTCAGCATGGAAACTACTATAAGGCAGCAATTGATTGGAAAGTGATTTTAATTGCTGTACAAATGGCTGATCACCTTCACTCAATTCATAAACAACTTTTGTAAGTGCTCCTTTAATTCCTTCTGCATTACTCAGCAATTTTAACGTTGCATCCGCTTCTTCGAGCTCGTTCGAAACAAACCCAGCCTCTTCCAATTCATCAAATAAAAACTTATGATAATCAAATTCCCGGGTAAACTGTTTTTTTTGTTCCTTTAATTTTTCTAATTCCTTAAGTCCCTGTTGCCAATGTTTATAGATACGTTGATATTGAAATAAAACATCCTGATGTCCGGCCAATGCATCCAATACTTCGCGTTGAAATTCGGCTTCACCTAATTCCTGCGTATCAAATTGGCGATGTAAATCTACCAGGCGGGAACTGAGTGCTCGTAATTGCTCCAGGTTAACCGGAGTGTCGTTCACAAAGGCTCTTGATTTTCCATTGGCGCTAATCTCTCTTCGTATTACCAATTCATCTTCAGCATCCAGATCATTTTCTTTCAAAAAAATTTTTACTTCTTTCTTATTGCCGGCAGAAAAAGTTCCTTCAATGCAGCATTTTTTATCTCGATTTAATAAAACAGTTGTATCGGCCCGATCGCCTAAAATTAGAGAAAGTGCTCCCATTAAAATGGATTTTCCAGCTCCCGTTTCTCCGGTTATCACATTTAGTTTGTCGCTGAAATTAATTTCTATTTCAGGAATGATTACGTAGTTCTGAATACTTAATTTCTTTAGCATAGTTATAATTTCCAGTTAGCAAATTAATGGATTCCCGTTGCCTGAAGTAGTTAAAATTCCCACCAGTTCTTCACTGATTTTTACAGCGGGCAATCCCTGCTTTGGCCCGTTGGTCCAATGAATTTTTGTACTCGTGATCCTTTAAATTTATACAATATTGATACCAGATGATTGCATCGCTTTTTTTACTCTGCTGCTCGTAAATTATTGCTATTTGAAGAGCCGCCCTTGCAGCAAAATATTCCTTACGATGTTCTCCCAGAGCAATTGCTTTTTTATAAAATTCAACGGCTTCCGCTTTTGCTCCTAAATCATCATACAGCCTTGCGGCCCTGTATTCAAATTCTGTTTGTTCGGCTGGTAAATTAAAATCTATATATTTTTTTCCGTGTAATAACCGAAGTGCCTCCCGAATATAACCTCCATCATTCAGCAATCTTGCCTTTAATAACAGTTTATTTGGCCATACATTGGCCTTTGCCTCTTTCTGTGCCTGCTTATCCGATTCAATTTCCAGCGCACCCTTCCTTAAAAGTGCTGCCCTATATCGATCGGCCCTTGCCTGATCATTCATTAAATAATAGTACCAACTTAATTTTTGCAATACTTCCTTAACATAAGAATTTCCTTTTGTTTTCTCTAGAAATCGTTCAAAATAAAATGGCGCATCGGCTTCTAAATGATTGAGTTTAGCCTGACCCATTTCCTTGTCCCAGATTGGAGTTGCTAAATAATCAGCCGACAAATTTCTCGAAGCAATTATTTTTTTTGCATTTTCCGATTGTTGATTATTAATACTAAGATTGGTAGCCAGATAGGCAAACAAGTGATTGTTGACAAGATCCATTTGCTGTTGTTGGATAAAACGAAATACACCCTCCTTATCATTTTCAATAAAAAACTTGAGGTAACAATAATAGAATAACCCTTCTTCATGAAATAACGTTGACCATTCATCGGTTCTGCTTATAAACGTATTTATTGCATCAAACCCTCCATGAAGTGTTCCTTTAATTCCCATTAAATTGCTTAACCACTTATAACTATCAGGTACAGTTCCTGCAGTTACCTGCATGGCTCCACGATAAAGTTCGTTAGGATAAAACGACGGAAACAACTCCTGGTTCTCTTTTATTACTAAAAAAGAACGACGAAATGCCCATCCACCATCCCAGGCATAGCCAAACTTTATTTTTATGGAAGCCCATTGAAAATAAATAATGGAACGGGAGAATAGTTTGAATGGAGACGATTCAGGTCCTTCCTCCATTTTATTGAGCCTTATTTCAAGGCTTTTTACTCTTTTTTTATATTCGTCGGGGTCATCGTTAAAGAAAAGTGTAAAAAAATCAATATAGTTTTCAAGAAAGCAGGGAATAAGATTTTCAGGATTTATTTTTTTTTCATTATCCAGCAAACGCTGACCATTGGCAAGTTTTAATTGAATGATTTCCCGATAGGCATATTGGCAATTTGAATTGAAGTCGAATTTTTTTTGTGCCGCAACATTTGTTAAAGAAAAAAATAAAACCAATGCAGATAAAAGAACATTTTTTGTGATAACATGGGGCAACCGCAAAAATGTTCTCACTAATAAAATCAGATATCGATTAAAATCCATAGTAACTGCAATATAATACAGTTTATGGAGCGTTGAATTGAATGAACACAGAAGCGTTGATTGATACTTTTTTTCCTACCCGTACTCTAAACAAAAAAAGGAGCTCAGATCATGAGCTCCCTGAAAGTATTTTATGAATCATTATTTATTTTACATCAATACTGTCGAACAAATCCCGGTCAACCAATACGCGGCCACAGTTTTCGCAAACAATAATTTTTTTACGTTGCTTAATTTCACTTTGGCGCTGAGGTGGTATTGAATTGAAACAACCTCCACATGCATCACGCTCAACCGGAACAACAGCTAATCCATTACGATAGTTTTTACGGATTCGGTTAAAGGAAACCAAAAGGCGTTCTTCCACTTTTGCCCTTGCTTCTGTGGAAAGTTTTGCAAAATGCTTTTCTTCTTTTTCGGTAGAAGAAATAATTTTTTCCAACTCTCCTTTCTTATTATTTAATACACCATCCTTTGCGGCTATATTTTTTTTTGCCTTATCAAGAATCACCACTTTTTCTCCAATCTCTTCATTGGCATCTTTGATATGTTTTTCAGCCAGTTTCATTTCCAACTGCTGCATTTCAATTTCTTTGGTAATTGCCTCAAATTCGCGGCTGTTCTTTACATTTTCACTTTGTTTCTCGTACTTCTTTATTAATAATTCCGCTTCCTTGATGAGGTTTTTTTTCTGGCCAATAAACTCCTGTATGCCATTAATCTCTTCCTCAATTCGTGTTTGTCGGGCATTTAAACCAAGAATTTCATCTTCCAGATCGCTAACTTCCATAGGAAGTTCTCCTTTCAGGATTTGAACTTCATCAATTTTAGATTCGATTTTTTGCAGGGCAACTACCGAGGAGAGTCTTTCTTCAACGGAGTATTCTTTTACTGTACTCATAGTTTAGAAATAATAATAAACCGGGTTTGTTTGAGTGTTCGGTTTAAGGACGGCAAAAGTAGGAAATTTTTGCTGTAAAATTTCAGCCAATTGGTTGATGGTGAATTGTTCGCTTTCATAATGACCGATATCGCAGATAAGTAACTCGTCATTTGCGTCAAAAAATTCATGATACTTCATATCGGCCGTAATAAATACATCCGCATTTGAAGCTAATGCTTTGGAAATGAGAAAACTGCCTGCTCCGCCACAAAGGGCAACTTTTTTAATTGGTTTGCCGGTAAAGGCAGTATGACGAATGAGCTTAAGACAAAATTGCTCTTTAAGTTTTGCTAAAAAAGATGCTTCGGTCATCGATTCGGGCAAGTATCCAATCAATCCTGAACCAATCGCTTTATTGGTATTGGCAAGATTTAAGATATCGTAGGCCACTTCTTCATAGGGATGTGCGTTCACTAAAGCTTTAATAATATTCTTTTCAAGATGAGCTGGAAAAACTATTTCCAACTTAGTCTCCTGTTCAGTATGTAATGAACCGATTTTACCGGTAAAAGGAACTGCACCTTCCTCAGCTTTATAAGTACCTATCCCATCTACTCCAAAACTACATTCACTATAATTTCCAATATGACCTGCACCTGCATCAAAAATTGCTGTTCGAATTTTTTCCGCAAATGCAACGGGAACAAACGTAAAAATTTTTTTAAGGGTTGCTTCTTTTGCCGATAAAACAGTTCTATCGATTAACCCCAAACGGTTTGCGATTCCGCTATTCACCCCAACAATAATATTATCCAGGTTAGTATGAATAGCATAAATAGCAATATCATTTTTTATGGCTGAAATAATTGCTTTCTCTACATAATTATTTCCATTTATTTTTTTTAACCCGGTAAAAATGATGGGATGATGGGCAATAATAAGATTACATTTTTTTTGAATCGCTTCCTCAACAATTGAGGGTGTTGAGTCCAAGGTGCACAGGATGCCCGAGCATTCCCAATTTGCATTACCTGTAAGTAAGCCTACATTATCATAGGTCTCCTTTAGTGTTGGGGGGGCAATGGTTTCAAGATGATTAATAATTGCCGAAATTTTCATCAACTAAAGATAATTAACCTAAAGGCAACCATCGTGCAAAATTCTTTTACTATTCATCAGGGAATTTTGGTAACTTATAGCAATTCTACCCTTCATGACCTCGGTATATTCGATTTTATTTCTAACCAAAACTTGCTAAAATGAAAAAAATATTCCTTTTGCTACCCGTTGTTTTATTCCTTGCATTCATCAATAAAAATACCGGACTTAGTAAGAAAGAAAAAAAAATTGCACTTAATTATCTTGAACAAACCCGCGATGATCTTCAAAATACGGTTGGTGGATTAAGTGAGGATCAAATGAATTTTAAGCCCGCTGAAAATCGTTGGTCGGTTAAGGAATGCCTCCAGCATATTGCAGCAGCCGAAAATGGGTTGTGGCAATGGTGTGAAGGAACAATCAAAGCAGCAGCCAATCCGGAAAAAAGAGCAGATATAAAAGTTAGCGATGACCAGCTTATTAAAATGATTAGTGACCGGAGTGTAAAAGCAACAGCGCCTGAAGAATTGAGACCCGACAAATCTCCCTATGCAACAGCTCTTGATGCATTGAATGGCTTTAAAGCTTCCAGAGAAAAATTAATGAAGTATGTAAAAAGTACTAAAGAAGATCTTCGGAATCATGTGGCTCAGGCTCCATTCGGCGCGGTAGATGCCTTCCAATTGGTATTATTTATTGGAGCACACAGTAACCGTCATACGCAACAAATTGCAGAAGTACTAGCTGATCCAAATTTTCCAAAGAAATAATACAATCTGATTTTTTTATTTCGGCGTATGCCCTGTAAGGTTGAGCCGGATACTAAATAAAAGTTGATTAATTAAAAAGAAAATAGTTTCTAACTAAAAATATATTTTGGGGGTTTTCTTTAAAACAGTTTCACTTCTCTTACTAACTTACCTTCTGAAGTTACTCCTTCAAGAACAAGCTTTAGTTGTTTTGCTGAATCATTGTTAAAGAAACGGATAATATATTTACCTGTTTCAGGATCTGGCTTAAGATCAGGTTGCCACAATAATGTAGTTCGGCGATCAGGCATTTCCTTTGAAGAAGGGTTTTCTTCATAATCAGGGGAATAAAATTCTTTCACCACCGAATAGCCTGGATACATAAATGCGTTTAAATACCCCGGGCCAAATACCTTTGTATCGGTAGCCTTTTTCGTATACACGGCGAGGGCTTGAGTGACTCCGGAACCTGCATTCGCCATAAAACCAGTTTGAAAAAATTTAATCATTGCAATCTGATTCATGGGTATAGTTGCTAACTGCAAAGAAGTGGCAGGTGATTCATCCAAATAAAAAGGAACTGGTATAGGGCCCCCCATTAAACTTCTTGCTTTACTCGTATATATATTATATGTAGGTGGAGATCCGGAAGGAACAACTCTTATTCCTCCAATTCGACCCTGAATATATTGAAATACATTCTGTGCCCCTGCGCCAGGATCGTTATTCACTAAATCCAGAATATTCACCATATTGGTAGAACTAAACATACCGGTTGCATATCGTTTATTCAATTCTTCTGCAGGTTTTTTCTTTTTTGCGATCACTGTAACTGACTGGAGTAGTCGATAATTGCCGGACGTATCTTTCAAAAATGAATAAAGATACTTCAATGAATCAGCGATCTTTAAATAAGATCGGTTGATTTTTATTCCTTCAAAATCTTTACTGCTAATAGGATAAAAGATATTAAATGTATCCTTATCCAACTGGATACTCAATTCCTTTTCACGATTTTTCTTACTATTGAACTGGAAGCTAAATTGAGCCGAGTCTGCATACACCAAATTATCCAGCATAAATTTTCCATTTTCTCCAATGGCAACCTGGAAAAAATCAGTAAGTGAATCTTTTGTTCGTAAAACAAAATTCGCCTCACCCCCAAACACCGGCTTTTTTGTTTTTTCAGAAAAAATAGTTCCTGAGAATTGTATATGATTTCTATCCTGAAAATGAATGGAAGGAAACTGGTTGTTCATTACGCCCGCCCAACTAAATCTTCTCCAGCCATTGGTCATCATAACCAGATCCAAAGCACTCCTGATTGCTTTATCGTTGGCACTAAAATAATAAGAAGGGTTGTGAATGTATCCATTCAAATCTGAAGTAAGTAATAAACGCGAAACAATATCTTCATGATCATCTCCATGTATGATTTTTCCTCCATCAACGATTGAAATAGAATAAGATCCCAAAACCGAATCTGGCAACGAAAAAGAAAATACATTTTTTGCCTTGGGTTTCACAGACAATGTATCCATCACAAGTTTTAATGGCTGCAAATAGTCATTATTATTAATGAAAAGCAGTCTTTCAGCCATTGGAACACCGGCATTGGTTAATAACGTCAATTGAAGTATACCTGTGGGAAACAAATGAGTATCAATTGAAACTACTGCATTATTACCCTGAACTACAACCGATTGTTCAAACAAAAGTTCTTGTTGCATCTGACCAATTAAAACAAGGTTTGTATTTTTTTCAGAAGGAGGTTTTGCAAGAATTATTTTTCGTCGGGTATCGCTTTCTTCACGAACCTGAATAGCCCATCCGTTCTCTTTGGCCATTGGTAATGGAAATTTTTTAACCATCCCATCTTCAAAACTAATCTCTGCCTGATAGATTGATCCTGTTTTTGGTAAAAATCCAACCTTACCTAATCCATTGTGAATGGAATTAAATACAGTTTGCTCATTGCCACCTTCATCAAGTATTCTTCCTGTTATTGAAAGGGGCATTCCATACTGATCTGTTGAGTTAAATGCCATTACGTTGATAACTCCGTTAACAAGATCTCCACCTTCCGGAAAAAAATTCACTAGGTACGAGGAATTGGATTTTTGTTGCGGTGATTCTGTTTGGACCGGCTTATATATATAAATTGATTTATGATATAAAAAACTTTTGTCGAAATTCAACATCCATGGCGTATAGGCACGAATGATATAATGGCCAGACAAAAGACTATCAGGTAAATCAAAATTTCCAACAACGGTACCTGCGAGGACGGGCAGTTTTTTTTCGAGAACGATCTTATTATTCTCATTGATGAGTTCAATCATTAAATTCGCACTCAGGTCGCTTAGCATGAAGCCATTTAGCAGGTAGACTTTAAACCAAATAGTTTCACCTGCGAGGTAAACTTCCTTGTCGTAGTGTATGTATAAACGTTCCTGGGGGAAACTATCTTTCAATTGTTGCAATACCTGCCGGGGTTTTTGACCAGCAAGAAAAAAACAGAGAAGTAGCAATGTAATAGTAAGTAGTTCCCTTTTCATAGAATAGCAATTTACCATGAAAATATGAATTCAGCCTACTATTCATATTATTTTTAAGCCATAACGTAAAAGAATACACCGAACGCACTGTGCAGGTGACTAAACTAACTAAGAATCTGTCTAAAATTCATATTTCTAATAACAGAAGCCGCAGATTCGCAGATTAAAAAACCTCAACTAGAATAACTTATCCGTACTACATCTGCGAATCTGCGGCTATACAAAAAATATAAAATCATTTTTAGACAGCCTCTTAGTGCCCTCACTTCCATAATCCCATTAACTGAAAGGGAGCCCAATAATATGGATCTTCGTACCCCGATTGCTTTTTCAGATACATCTGAGCCTGTTGTAAAGCTTGAACCTTATCCATTGTGTGGAGATACTCATAGAATTTATTAATAAATATGCGGGTTGCCTTATCGTCTACCTGCCATAAAGTAGCTATCACTGTTGGCACTCCCATTTCAATAAAGGCGGAAGCGGTACTGATGGGCCAACCTTCCGCTACTTCCCTGATAACAGCCGTTTCGCAGGCTGATAAGGTAACCATACGAAAGCGATCGATATCTGTCATTGATTGAATTTGCGCAATGGTTAATCTACCATTATCATGATTAGCGGGATCTGATGCAAGTACAAGGTAAGAGCTATCGGCATTACTATAATCCAGAATACCATGCGTTGCCAGGTGCAGAATATTGAAATTTCCTTTATTGCCTAATACATTCTTCTTGGTTGCCTGTTCCCGGAGAAATATCACTGTTTGGGGTAGTTGTACCTGAAGGGCCTTAACTTCATCTTCCGCGTTGGGTAACGATTTATCTGCATTCCCTACAGCCAATACTCTAAATTCAGTTACCGGTTCATTAAAGCCACTGGTTATAGTAGAAATTTTATTCACATAAAACAATTGCTTTTGCTCTCCAAAATACTGGATTGCCCCTGCTTCATCTTTGTATATCAATGCATCAAAAGGCACAAAACATAAGAAGCCACTTGGAACAATGGCAATACGTTGTTTTTGACTGATATCTTTTATCAACGGTTTTATTAATAATTCATAAAGCTCTGCTGCCAATTGATTTTTATCTGACTTACCAACTGGTGTACTACCGGCCACGCTCAGTTTTCCTCCTCTTATATCATTAGCCGAATTTACAGAATGGGCATTAAGTGCATAAAAGTTTTTAATTTTTTGTTGCAGCAGCATTCGGTTTATCGGAATATCTTTAATAAAAATCGTATCCTTCATTACCACAAAAACACTCATCTCTTTATCCGTTACCAGGTAACTTATTACTGCAACATCAGGAGGTATTTTCCGTCGTTGAGCCATAAATTCCGTTGGATCAAATGTTTTAAATTCTTTAAGGTTGGGGTATTTTACTTTTAGTTCGTTTACATATGCCTTATATTGCTCCGAAGTAACAGAACGCATTTTTTCCCATTGAGCTATTTGCTCTTTATGCTGCAACTGTTCTGGCTTTGCCTTTTCCCTGGCAATTTCATTTTCAAATAGCGACTGTTGTTTACGTAGTTCTTTTTCTTTAGCAACCGCCTCATTAGCTTCAGCATTATCATATGATATAGCAGTGCTGCTTAATCGAAGTTTAATATTCTCAGCATTTGCCTTTTCCATATAAACCAATGCCTCCTCTACCTTTCCTTGTTTTTTTAATTGTACCACCATTTTCTGGTACAACTCAACTATACTCTCATCGCTGGAAAATATTTTTTTTGCATCCGCTCCCGTAATTTTACTTTTAATTTTTTCAACCTCTTGTATTGCCGTCTTTAAGTAACCAATACCCTGATCCGTATTATTAGAAGCCAATTGAATATCTGAGAGTGTACTATATGCCTTCCACGCATAATTACGGAATTGAGTTTGATCCGAAAACTTAATGCACTCTAATAATTTTTTCTCTGCAAGTGCAGGCTGATGACTATCATAAAGCATTTGTCCCCATGCCTGAAAAAGTTGTATAAGTACAGTTTTCTCGCCTCCTATGCTTAATAATGAGTCAGCAGTTCGGAAATACTTTTCTGCAACTGAATAATTTAAATTGTTACTCTGTAATCGGCCATAGATCATGTTCGACAAATACAATTGCCGGTTATTTTTTTGCAGGATACCCATTTTTAAGGATTCCAGCAACCACTTCTCCGCTTCCTTATTTTTTTTCTGATCTACCAAAACTTCTCCAATATTACTTTTTACAAGTGAAATAAAGGCAGGGTCGTCGCTGTATTTATCAAGCAACATACGTGTTTGTTCAAATTGCTTTAGCGCTGCTTCGTAATTTTTTTGGTGATAAAAAATAGTGCCGATATTATTCGCGACTGAAATTCGCGGTTTTTCCAATCCGAGCTTTTTATAAATACTATCAGTAGTATAATAGTATTTTAATGCCTCATCAAATTCTCCTTGTTGGTTTCGGATATTACCCTGGTCGAGATAAACCGATGCAATTCCCCATGGGTTATCTTTTTCGCGGTAAATAGCAAGTACTTCTTCTATGCTTTTAAGCGCAGCACCAAATTCTCCTTTGGTATAATAATATGTAGAGAGTCCGTAGTTTGCTGAAGCAATACTATACGCATTATTAATCTGCTTTGCAACTACCAGAGATTTTTCAAATTGATCGCGTGCCTTTTCAAAATTGCCCCGATAATTATAATAGTAGCCATAATTTATATAAACAGCAGCTATATTTTCCTTGTCTTCTAATTTTTGATAAATGGTCATAGCTCTATCGTAATAAACCAGGGCACTATCATACTCGTTGAGAAAACTATAGAGACTTCCAATTTTATTTTGACAAAATGCGATATTCCGATCACTCTTTGTTTCTTCAGCTATCGTTAAAGCCAATTGCATTTTCCCAATTGCATCTTTATAGTCTTCTTTAAGAAATTGTGCTACAGAACCTCTGTTCATGTAAGAATACAACAATCCCGAACGGTCGTTTATATCTCTCTGAATGGCAATCGCCCGAACAAAATATTCGTCGGCTTTCGACATTTTTTTATCTTCATAAAACATATTACCCATTGCACTTAACAAATCTGCTTCTTTATTTCTGGATTTAATAGAAACGTACAATTTCAGCGCCTCCAGATAGTTTTTTTCTGCTTTTACATAATCCTTAATTTTTAAATAATTGGAAGCAACATCTTCCAACAATTCACCATAGTCTTCTTTTGCTTCTATCTTTTTAAAAATATCCAAGGCTTTTTGATAAGCCTCACTACTCTTTGCAGCGTCACCACTTTCCTTATACAGGCCACCTATTTTTTTCCAGCTACCAGCTTCTCCTTTTAAATTGCCTGCTTCTCTTCTCAGACTTATGGATTGATTATGTGCATTTATTGCACTATCAAATTTTCCAAGGCTCCACCAAACTTGCCCAATGTTTGACATGGAGTGGGCGGCATCATTTTTTTCACCAACTTGAAGATGTTGCTTAAAGGCTAATTCGTACTTATTTTTTGATTCACGATAATTACCAAGTTTACTTAAGAGGTATGCCTGATTATCCATAGCATCCGCCTGCGCTTCAATATCACCAAGGGTTTTTTGAAAACTATACTCCTGTTCATAAAAATTTGCGGCCTGCTGATAGTCGCCCATTTTTTCAAACGATTTTCCAACCAGGCGGTATAGATTAGCTGTTTGCTTTCTTGCTTCAAGCGATCGCTCCGACGAAACATAGAATAGTCCTTTTTTATATTGGTCGATGGCATTACTATAATTACTTTGATTGTGTAGTGCATCACCGATTCCCCAGTAAGAACGGGCGATTGAAATTTTTTGCTCGTCTGACGTATCTGTTTTAAATCGGTTCAATCGCATTTGCAACACCTGCTCATACATTTGCTGCGACTCTTTATACATGTATTTAGTGGAATAATTAGCCCCAAGATTATTTATACAAAAACTCAAACCTTTCTCATCCTTACCCTTTTCAAAAGAAGCCTTTGCTTTAAGATAGGATTCCATAACTGCATCGTACTTTCTCTCTCCATCCTGTATTTTTGCCAGATTGAAAAAACTCCAGCCAATCAAATCTGGATCTTTATAAAACACTGCTAAACGCTGGATGATTTTATTCCACTTATAGGCTTCGTCAAACTTATTGCTAAGAGCCAGGTTTTGTACATCTACCAGCCAGGCCGTAAAAAAATCTTCTTTGATATCCTTTTCATAAAATTTAAGGTAATTATTGAATTCCCGATCAGTTTTGGCTGCTGCCAAACTATCCATTACTTCGTCAGATCCCGGTGGCGCGTTATTGATTAACCAGGTAGCATAGGTTTCCGAAATTTTCCATTCACCACCCATATACTTTCCCGGGTAACTACGCACAAATCCTAAAAACGCTTTCAGGTCACCGATAGTCGATCTATTCATTGCCTGTTTCCAGGTTATCCCTTTAAAACGACCACGGGTGATATTTTCTTTTGGATTATAGGTGGTATCCTCTTTTATCATTTCATAAATCTCCACAACGGCGTCCAGCATACGCTGATAAATTTCTTTTTCCAATTGAGGCGACGCGTAGTACATCAGCGTGCGGGGATGTCCCAAGGTTTCGCGGTAATTATCTAAAAATTTAATATTCTTTAAGGATACTTCCAGGAAAATATCTTTTTCAGTGTGTTTTGGAAAGCGAATAGGAACCGCTACCAAATCTTCTTCATACACAGAATAAAAACTATCCTTTGGGTTGATACGCTGTATTAATGCCTTTGAATAATTTGGATAAACTTCAGTAATTTTTGCAGAACCCAGCAAGCGGTTTGAACGATCTTCCCCCTTCGATTTATGCTTTCCAAATACTTCTGCATCTGCTCCTTCGAACACACCATCGTTAGAGCCACCATCAATAGCAACTTCTATTGAATAGTCTGAATTTTTTTTCAACGATAATATAGACCGAAACGCAAGAATTGTTTCCTGCTGTTTTTGGTAGGGGAAATTAAAGACTACATTTTTTGCGCTCGTTTCATTATAAAGAGCTGCAATCGATTTAATGACTTTTGTAATATTTTGAGAACTTTTTGCTTTCCGGTATTGCTCAATCGAAAGATAATAGGCTTCATGGGCCTTTGAATATTCCTTTACTGTTTCATACAATATACCTGAACTAAAATAGCAATTTGCCATAAATAATGGATCTGCCATTGCAATTTTTAATTCTTCCTTAGCAGCCATAAAAAATTCTTCGGCCGCATCCGAATATTTTTTTTGCGATGAATCTGAATAAGCTTTAGTATATATTTTTTTTGCGACGGGGTTTTTTTGGGCCTGAACTGAATAGCCAATGAAGAAAGCAATCATCCCAACAACAACTCGCAAACAATAATTCATCATTATAGATTTAGAAATTATTACCCGGTTAAGATACGTTTTGATTGGGTATTTTATCTACCCACTGGTACTGATTTGAATGCTCACTTGAAAAACCACCGTGATACCCAATTTATTTTCGGATTTTTGCCTTTCAAAATTCTTGAAAATAATGACACAGGTTTCCACAGAAAACTTATATGCGCAATATAAAGAACGAATGCGAAGAATTGCCGATGTTCGATACGCTTCGGCTGTTTTACAGTGGGATCAGGAAACCTATTTACCCTCTAAAGGAGCAAGTTTTCGTGGGCAGCAGATTGCATCCTTATCAGAAGTAGCTCATCAACAGTTTACAGATCTCAACCTGGGTACATTACTCGAGGAGCTTTCGTCAAGAAACAATCTGAATTCCTTTCAAAAATGTAATGTTGAACGTTCACGGGAGGATTATCTTAAGCAGCAAAAATTCAGTACAGGTTTTGTTAGAAAGCTTGCTGAAACTACACAAAAGAGTTTTCACAGTTGGATAGCCGCAAGAGCCCAAAATAATTTCAAACCATTTCAAGATGACTTATCCAATCTTATTGAATTAAAAAAAGAAGAAGCAGCGCTGTTGGGTTATTCAAATCATCCGTATGATGCCTTATTAAATGACCACGATAAGGGATCAACTACTCAATTATTGGATGGTTTGTTTGATAGTATTCGAAATCCCCTGAGAGAATTGTTTGATCGCATAATGGCCAGGCCCCAGGTAAAGGATGATTTTCTTTTTCAATTTTTCCCAAAGCAACTCCAGTGGGATTTTGGATTGGAAGTTTTGCGAGATATTGGATATGATTTTGAAGCAGGCAGGCAGGATTTAGCCGAGCATCCATTTACAACCAGTTTTAATTGTAAGGATGTGCGGTTAACTACCCGAATAGATGAAAACAATTTAGGTTCGATGATTTGGAGTTGTATTCATGAAGGAGGGCACGCACTTTATGAACAGGGATTATCAGAATCAGCATATGGTTTGCCGATGGGAGAAGCGGCTTCTTATTCAATACATGAATCGCAATCAAGATTATGGGAAAATCATATAGGACGCAGTCTGCAATTTTGTGAAAAATACCTGCCTCGTCTTCAGCAATCTTTTCCGCAACAATTAGAAAATATTTCAGTTATTGATTTTTATAAAGGCATAAATAAGGTTCAGCCTTCTTTTATTCGCACAGAGGCTGACGAACTTACCTATCATTTTCATGTACTCATTCGGTATGAAATTGAAAAAGGATTAATAGAAGGATCGATTCAAACAAAAGATATTCCTGCTTACTGGAATGAACTTTATTACACTTATTTGAAATTAAAAATTCCCGATGACAGGAGCGGCTGCCTTCAGGATGTTCATTGGAGCCATGGCAGTTTTGGATATTTTCCAACTTATACTCAGGGTAGTTTTTATGGTGCTCAATTCCATGCATCGGCTCTGAAAGAAAAAAATAATAAAAATGAAAAGCAGATATGGAATGAGGATAACAAGGCGTTATTAAAATGGCTGCACAAAGAAGTGTATGAATACGGCAGAATGTACACCAGCGAAGAATTATGCTTGAAAATCAGCGGAGAAACCCTAAACACAAAGTATTTATTAGACTATCTACTTGCTAAATACGATAATATTTACCAATTTTAGGACAGCAAATATATCTTTATGAAAAAGTATCTACCATTTTTTACCTTTCTGGTTCTTACTACCACGTTATTTTCCTGTAAAAAAGCAGTGGAGAATAAACAGCAGGACTTAATTACGAGTGCAATTGTTGATGGTATATGGGTAGTGGATCAATACCTCGAAGGAACCAATAATATCAGTAGTGATTTTTTAAATTATGATTTTAAATTCAATGCAGACGGCACTGTTTCCGGAACAAAAGCAAGCAATGCTACTGCAGGAACCTGGTCGAGTAATATTTCCAACTATTCCATTACCT
The DNA here is from genome assembly GCA_031378605.1 of Chitinophagaceae bacterium. Lineage (GTDB taxonomy): Bacteria > Bacteroidota > Bacteroidia > Chitinophagales > Chitinophagaceae > Endoryza. The sequence goes on from JANNEK010000201.1 coordinate 45,626, forward strand.
CTAATTTCCCATCGGCTAATGACCCACTACAAAAGATGAACGGCGTTTGGATAATTACAGATAGCTATTGGGATTTTGTAAAGGCAGAAATGACTACTTCTGGTGGAAAAAACATTTTGCATTTGCGTAAAAAACCCTGATTTTGTTTTTCAAAAAATAATTGAGTATAGTTTTTGCAGCCCTTATAGGCTGCTTTTTCTTTTTCCGGATGCTTTATAACAATCATATTTTTTCCGCTTGAAGGCTAGTCAATTATCGAATGAGGAAATCAAAGGTTCCGGTAAAATTGTTGCTTATAATCGGGCTGGTATCTTGGGTTATTCCTAATTATCTCCATTTTGCCTACCGGTTTTCTTTACTAAAACGGAAGAATTCCTGCCATTAACGCATTATAAAGAAGAATCAAGAAATAATGCGGGTATTGGGCCTTCTAAAATTTCTGGATATTCTTTACTCAATTCTGTACTAATCACTGTTCAGCAACCGTTTATTATAGGAATAATACTGGTAAATTTTACTTGTGGCATAGTGGCTTGCAATTCTTTGAAGGGAGTTCACAGGGTTATTGAAATAATTAAAGTTTGTTTTTGGATGTTTGGCCCATATTTCAATTACGGTATGCGGCAATTCTTTAGGTTTAAGTACCTAAGGTTACAGGGGCGATTTTGAATTATAGATACAACGAATAAGGGTGTATTTGAAATGTTGATGAAAGAATTTATATTTTTTTCAATAACGGCAATCTTTTTGCACCCAATTCGTTTTCGCCCAACGAAGAAGCAAAGAATGACGTATTCAAATTAGTGTGGACGGAGGTATTTGTTTGTTGATGGCTTTCGCTTTTTTAAGAATAGGTGGAAAACTGTTATTTGAACGAACCAACTCATAGACACATGGTTCCGTCAAAGCAATAGAAGATTTGAATAATGGAAAAAATCACCTGCAGTCGGATATGTATATACTCTGAAAATTATAGTTGATAAACCGGCCATTTTTTGTTGGAATGTAACCTTGTCCTAATCCGATAACATTGAAATCTTTTATTGAAAAAATGAGCATGGAAAGACGTTTTGGCAAGCATACTAAAAAATCCAGGAAGCTTTTGGCTGGAAATCGTCGTTGGCTTTTAATAGTACTGTTATCATTTAATTGCATGGTTGCTTTTGGTCAGCTTCCTGTGCCGAATTTTAGTGGCAGTCCTATCACAGGCTGCTCGCCGGTTACTGTACGATTTACTGATCAATCAACTGGCAGCCCTTCCTTTTGGAACTGGGATTTAGGAAACGGTACTTTATCAACCCAGCAAAATCCTGTTGCAACCTATACCACTCCGGGAAATTATACGATTACATTAGTTGTAAGAAATGCTAATGGTATTAACTCTATAACCAAAACCGATTATGTAGTAGTTAGTCCTTCGCCAAGTCCAAATTTTTCTGCAAATATTACTACAGCCTGTATTCCCGCAACGATCCAATTTACAGATAACAGCATACCAAATGCCGGAACAATCACACAATGGAACTGGGATTTTGGTGATGGAAATACTTCTACACAACCCAATCCGACGCATCAATATACGATCAATGGATTTTATACAGTTACTCTTAAAGTTACCAGCAGTACGGGCTGCCAGGCAACAGTATCAAAAGGAAATTATATAAGAATTGTATCTGGTGTTACAGCAGATTTTAAGTTTATACCTCCGGTAAGCTGTAACGCACCATTTCTTATTAACTATACAGACTTAACAAGCGGGCCGGGTACCTTAAGTTACCAGTGGGATTTTGGAAATAGTACAAGTTCAACACTGACGAATCCAAGCGCCATTTACGGTGCACCCGGAACTTATAATGTGCAGTTAACCGTTACTAGTCAATTTGGATGTTCAGGCACAGTACAAAAGCCGGTTACAATTCCAAGTACGAATACTATTTTTACAAACCCGGATACCGTATGTATTGGAAGCAATGTTAATTTTCAAAACACTTCATCACCCGTACCAATATCTGCAGTTTGGGATTTTGGAAACGGAAAAAATTCTACCAAAATCAGCGACACAACATCTTATACTGCTTCGGGAACTTATCAGGTAAAATTGGTGAATAAGTATTTAACCTGTAAGGATTCGATAACAAGAAATATTGTAGTCAGACCAAATCCAACTGTTGATTTTACGGCACCTAATATTATTGCCTGCAAAGCTCCCTTCACGGTAAACTTTCAGGATATTTCTCCTGGTGCCGTAAGCTGGCAATGGAATTTTGGCGATGGGGGAAATTCAACCTTGCAAAATCCAACTCACCAATACAACACTGCCGGACAGTATACTGTAACCTTAACCATTACTGATAGTAAAGGATGCCAGAATTCTGTAAGCAAATCTTCCTTTGTTCGTATTATAAAACCTACTGTTGCTATCGGCAATGCACCAGCGGGCGGTTGCGTTCCCTTCACGTTTAACCCAATTGCTGCTGTAAACGCAATAGATGGTATTGCTACCTATTTTTGGGATTTTGGAGATGGGTTTACAAGTACTTCACCAACTCCAAGTCATACTTATGCCAGTATTGGGAATTATACCTTAAAACTTGTTATTACTACTACAGGAGGTTGTACAGACTCTATAGTAATCAGCAACGGTGTAAGAGTAGGGACTCCTACTGTTGCAGGTTTCTCGGCATCACCTTTAAGTGTATGCGCAAAGGATTCAGTAAGCTTTACGGATCTGTCAGCAGCCCCAGTCGACGGCTGGAGCTGGGATTTTGGAGATGGGGGAGTTTCTTCATTACAGAACCCCAAGCATCTTTATTCTGATACCGGTTATTTTTCTGTTACACTTATAGCTTATAATAATGGTTGTGGCCAATCAGTAACCCGTAACCAATACGTTCATATATTGCCTCCAATTGCTCATTTTACTACGTTAGTTACCTGTACCAATAAAAGGCAGGTAACTTTTACGAACGATTCAAAAACGGATCCTGCCTATGGCCCTATAACTTATTTGTGGGAATTTGGCGACCCCGGGAACAATACCTCATCTTTTTTAAATACTACGTTCACTTACCCTACCATCGGTAATTTTACTGCAAAACTAACGGTAACAAATGGTGGTTGTACAAGTGTATATACAGAAATCAAAAAACTTAATAATGATATCGCCGACTTCAATGTAAGTAAAACGAACATTTGCAGAAATGAGCTGATTACGATTTCGGCAATAAATAGCAATCCGGTAAATATTTCAAAATACGAATGGTCGTTTGATGGTAGCCCTTTTATAAACCTTGGTCCTGTTGTTACCAATTTTTTTACTACTAACGGCGCTCATAATATCACTCTCGCGATTACTGACAATAATGGATGTACCGATACCCTTCTAAAAAATGGAGTGGTAAATGTTTCTGGCCCATTCGCAAACTTCACTCCTTTAACCAATGGCGGCTGTCGCAATTCATTGATAAGGTTTAACGACTTATCAACTTCGGTAGCCTCCATTGCAAACTGGACATGGGATTTTGGCGATGGTGCAATTCAAACATATACTTCCCCACCATTTACGCACTCCTATGCTGATACTGGAATTTATTTGGTGAAACTTACAGTTAAAGATATTAATGGCTGTTCGGATACTTATACACTGCCATCTAGAATAACTATTACTAAACCTCTCCCTTATTTTTCTGCGTCTCGAATATTAATATGCCCCGGCGCCAATATCCAATTCACCGATTCATCAGTTGGGTCGGGGTTGAATTATTCCTGGTCTTTTGGAGATGGGGGCAACTCGGTTTTAAGAGATCCTACTCATGCCTATTCAGGACGCGATAGTATTTATAGTGTAAAACTTGTAATTACAGATACCGTTGGATGCAAAGATTCAATTACCAGAATAAATTACATAACTACGAAGACACCGAAGCCTGCCTTTGATGTAAAAGACAGCGCCAGTATTTGCCCGCCACTGGAAACAAAATTTACATTTCGTGGACAGGACTATGAATCCTTTTATTGGGATTTTGGTGACGGTTCAACGTCTACGCTTCTTAATCCTAACCATTTTTATAATTCCTATGGCTCCTTTACACCAAAATTATTTTTGACTGGTTATGGTGGGTGTGTAGATAGCGCCAGCGCAAAAGTAAATTTATATAATCCTTCATTAACTGCTTCCCTGGTGTATTCGCCACTTACTGCATGCAATTCTTTGTTAGTTGATTTTACGTTAACTGCACCTCCTTCCACCCGTTTCACTTTTTATGCAGGGGATGGATTTATTGACAGCAGCCAGTCAAAATCGTTTCAACATCTATATTCATCCTTCGGCTTTTTTGCCCCAAGTATTTATATCCAGGATAGTCTAAAGTGTTTGGTTGGAATTGCCGGTAATAATGTAATTCGCATATTAGGCGCTGAGCCTTTATTTGGTTTAGATAAAAAAGCATTTTGCGATACAGGAACAGTTTTATTTGCAAATTATAGTATTGGCAATGATCCAATAGTTAGTACTGTCTGGGATTTTGGAGACGGTGCTACAACTGGCATCTCTGACCCATCTCATAGGTATACAATTCCCGGAACCTACTTGCCCTCACTAACAGTAACTACACAGGCAGGTTGTACAAAAACACTGAATGATACTGTACGCGTTTATTCAACACCGGTACCTTCAATTGTAAGTGATACTATTGTTTGTATTAACGAACAACTATTATTGAATGGTGTACTTAGTGTTCCGGATACTGCTACCTCATGGAAATGGGATTTTGGAAATGGCTCATCTTCAATTCTTAAAAATCCCAATACCCGCTATTCAACAGCAGGCAATTATACAATCGCTTTAGAAGCCGCAAACAAATTGGGTTGTAAAAATAATACAAGTAGAAATATCATGGTTCCGCCGACACCTATTATTAATGTTTTAAGCAATCCAACTATTCCGGTAGGAACTGGTATTATAGTTCCACTTACCTACGGGCCCAATATAACTACTTACAATTGGACGCCTCCTAACAATTTAAGTTGTACAGATTGTCCCAACCCATACGCGAATCCAAAATCAACTACTACTTATAAGGTTACCGTAACAGATATCTATGGTTGTACAAATAGTAATGATGTAACAATTATTGTTGTTTGTAACGATAAAAATTATTTTATTCCGAATACTTTTTCACCCAATAATGATGGAAACAATGATCGATTTTACCCAAGAGGATCTGGTATTACTCGTATTCAATCGATGCGGATATTTAATCGTTGGGGCGAACTCGTATTTGAAAGAAAGAATTTTATAGCCAATGATGCTTCGATGGGCTGGGATGGAACCTATAAAGGGAAAAAAGCAGAAATGGATACTTATATCTATACGATAGAATTGGTTTGCGAAAACTCAGTAATTTTTCCTTATAAAGGAAACATAACCCTGATACGATAATGGCGCATAGAACTCAATAATATTAAACGGTGTTTTATGAAAATTAAACTATACATTAAATCGGTGCTCATTATATCGCTGGTTTGCATGAATTCGGCTGTTATCAATGGGCAGGATATACATTTTTCCCAATTTTTTGAAGCACCTTTATTACGCAATCCTTCATTGGCAGGAATTTTTACGGGCGATTATCGAGTGCAGGGCGTATACAGAGATCAATGGAATAGTTTCACCAACGCTTACCGAACCGGATCTATGAATGCTGAATACAAAATGCCCATCGGTAAAGGAGATGATTTTATTACAACGGGTATACAGGTATTGTTTGATAAAGCGGGTTCCGTTGGATTAACCTCTACTCAGGTGTTGCCAGCATTAAATTATCATAAATCGCTCAGTAGCGACAAAACAATGTACCTCTCTTTTGGATTTATGGGAGGTATGATTCGTAAAAATATTGATATCTCAAAAATGACCACCAACAATCAATACAATGGAGGTGCTTATGATCCTACACTTCCCACCGGCGAACTACTTAATGTACCAAATTTTACTACCTGGGACGCCAGTACTGGAATGAGTTTTAATTCCAGCTTCGGTGAAAATAACCTCAACATGCTCTTTGTTGGCGTAGCCTATCACCACCTTAACCGACCTAAAAATTCTTTTTATCGCGATCCTAAAATTGAACTCAGTCCCAAATATGTTTTTTCTGCAGGAGTTAAATTTAATATTGACGAGTATACCTATTTTACGTTGCAGGCAGATCATTCCGCGCAAGGTAGTTTCAATGAAACTATTGGCGGCGCATTATACTCCTATAAATTAGGTGGTGATCCCGAAAACCCGGCATTTACTTTACACGGTGGTGCTTTTTTACGTTGGAAAGATGCGCTGATACCTGTAGTTAAGATGGATATGAATTCTTTATCAATTGCTATCAGCTACGATGTTAATGTATCTCAATTAAGAACTGCCAGCCAGGCACGAGGAGGTTTTGAGTTATCAATTGTTCGTATTGGCTTTCTCGATAGGGACAATAGCAGCAGAGATAAAGTGCTCTGCCCCCGATTTTAAAAATATAGATTGTCCCATATCGTTCAACATAGCATTTAAATACTCCATTTATTACTGTAGCAATCTCCCGGAAAAATATTTTCTAACAATTTAGTTATTGAATTGTTAGAAATAATTAATTATGCAATACTTGATGCTAATTATTTTTAGTACCAAAAAAAAATTATATGAAGATTGAAATTGGCCAAAAAGCTCCGGCATTCTCGCTTTATGATTCACAAAAGAATAAGGTTAATCTGGAAGATTTTGCCGGAAAAAATGTATTACTACTTTTTTTTCCATTGGCATTCACAGGCGTTTGTACTGCTGAACTGTGTTCGGTAAGAGATCATATTGGCCTCTACAATAATGCAGATGCCCAGGTACTCGGAATTAGTATTGATTCGCTTTTTACTCTTAATAAATTCAAGGAAGAGCAACAACTAAATTTTCCTTTGCTAAGCGACTTTAATAAAATGGTATCTGAACAATACGATTGTCTGTATCCTGTATTCGGTTTTGATATGAAAGGGGTTTCCAAAAGATCCGCATTTGTTATTGACAGACGGGGTATTATACGATATACTGAAGTACTTGAAAACGCTGGTGAGCTGCCTGATTTTGAATCCGTAAACAAGATGTTGGATTCGTTAAAATAATTGGGGCAATTTTAGCTACTGATTAGTAATAGGTTACAAAAGGGAAAGAATGTAAAATTCTTTAAAAATGTAATTTTCTTACCAAATGAGTTGTAAATTCGTATTATAATTTATATCTTGGAAATTAACAGTAAATCATCGTCGTTCATGAAGATTTTTTACAATCTATTTATTATCCTTTTAGTTTCCTTTACTGCGAAAAGCCAGGAAAGATCAACGATCCCTCCGAATGGAGATCCTGTAACTCGCATCGTTAAGTTTTACCCCAACCCAGCGACTTCATTCATTAATTTCGAGTTCCAGAAATCATACGATAAATCGTATAGTTTCCACATCATAAATTTACTTGGTAAAAAAGTTTTTGAAGTAAACAATGTAACTCCAAAAACGATTGTAAATCTTTCTGATTTCTTCAGAGGAATATATATTTTTCAATTACGCGATCAGAATGGAAAAGTAATCGATACTGGTAAATTCCAGGTTTCTAAATAAAACTTCATCTAATTGTTTTTTAAAATGCTTCTTCTAAAAGAGAAGCATTTTTCATTTTAGCAATTACCAGAATCACTTCTATTGTACCTGTACAATCAAAAATTTTAAGTATTGGGTATTTTCAAGGTCTCGGATTATTGGATGATCAGCAGACTGCGATTGAAAACATACCTGTCTTAATTTCCTACGTGCATCGTTCGCAGCCATCTGAATTACATTTAGAAAAAGATCAGGCTGAATAAGATTTGTACAACTTGACGTTACCAGAAAACCACCTGGTTTAACCAACTTCATACCCCGTAGATTTATTTCTTTATATCCGGTTATAGCTTTTTGAATATTATCCCTCGTTTTTGCAAAAGAAGGTGGATCCAACATAACTACATCATATTGCCTACCCTCTTTAGCCCATTGTTTCAATACATCAAAAGCATTTACGCATTCAAACCTGCAAATATCCTGATATCCATTCAGCTCAGCGTTTTGGCGTGCCTGTTGTACAGCACTTTCAGAGATATCAAGCCCGAGAACAGACTTTGCCCCATAATGAGCTGCGTGAATTTCGAAAGTGCCTGTATAGGTAAATACTCCAAGTACATCGGCCCCTTTTACAATATGCTGAATAGCCCTTCGGTTATCTTGCTGATCAAGGAAATAACCAGTTTTTTGGCCATTTTCAATATCCACATAAAAATTCAATCCATTTTCCTTGATAATAATTTTTGTATTAAAGGGAGCAGATAAAAATCCTTTATGCTGAACCATACCTTCCAATTCGCGAACCGGCACATCATTCCGTTCATATATTCCCTTAGGTTGAAAAATTTTCTCCAATGATTGTACGATCGCAGGCTTCCATTTATCTATGCCTAATGCAAGGGTTTGAATAACAAAATAATCATTAAACTTATCAATTATTAATTGCGGAAGATTATCTGCTTCACCAAAAATAAGCCTGCAATTTTCAGTATACCCAAGTTGCTTTCGATAGTTCCATGCGTTCAGCAATCGATGATAAAAAAAAGCTTCATTTATTTCTTCCTGCTTGTTGCGAGTGAGTAACCTTACAAGTATTTGTGATTTCGGGTTAATATAACCTTTGCCTAAAAATTTTTTATCGTAGGTCAACACTTCCACAATATCTCCACCATCGGGCTTGCCTTCCACAATATTTACTTCATTTGCAAAAATCCATGGATGACCATTCAATACGCGATTGCTAATCTTTTTCTTTAAAATCACTTTTGTCATAGCGGTAAAACTAATAAATAAAAAATGCAATGCACTCAGTAAGCTTTTCCGCTTTTATGTTGCAGTTACTTTAACAAAGGTATTACCCTCTTTTCATGTAAGATTTCGTTTTATTGTAACCGTTGTATTTTATTAATAATGCGTTGTACAACAAGTTCGCCTACCTTTTTTCCCTGTAAAGCCCCTGCATCAGTTCCTGATCGATAATGAATGCCTCCGTAAACTCTGCTTATTGAGGCTTCATTGGCCGCTTCGCGAAAAGAATTAAAATGACGCTGCATACCAATATATCTCAGATCACTCGTATCCTGAAATGCAAAATTATTACCGTATAAAGTCTCCAGCACTGTGGCAGCCGATGCAGTAATAGTGCTATGGCCACTGGTATATTCAGGAAAAGGAGGTGTTTGCAAAAAAGGAGACCAGGCCGGATCGAACCACTCGTTAATAACCGTAACGGGCCGTACCACATTACTTCTGTACTTTTCATCCCAACATGCAATGAAGCCATCAAACAATGCAATAGCCGTTAATGCATAAGATTGAGCTGTTTTAACCAAACTGGCATTGGATTCTTTAGCTGCTATTGCAGCGATCCCCATCCAATGTCCGCCAGGTGTAATTTTTTTATTCGCAAACATCATATGACCCGAATGCTCAATAACAAAAGGATTGTCATCCCAGTATTTTGCAATGGTTTGTTGTTCTTCTGTTATTGAATTTTTTATTTCCATTACTTCCTTTGCATACTTATAAAATGAACTGGTTGTATCCTTACTATAAACAGGCGGCCTTGGAGGCATGAATTGTGAAGCTGAATCAAGCACCATTGGTTTCATGGTATTCCAACACCATTCTACGCCATCCAAATAATCGGGAGGTGTTGGTCTCCATTTACCAGCATCATTACTACCTAAATTTTTAGACTTACCTCGTGATGCCAGGTAGCCATCTGCTGCAGCTCTTTGAAGAATTACTTTAGCAATATTATCTCCAAAAGCAATGGACCGATTGTATGTTTCTTCGTCAAGCGTTTCCTTATAATTCCTATAAACTTTCTCTTCGTGATTTTTTAATGAATCAACTGAAAAAATTTTCACGTTCCGCACTACAGTAAAAAATGCTTTCGTTGCTGCCAACGTATAGTTATAACTTTTCCCCTTCTCTGGTTGTGGCATAGGCTTAAAGCCATGCAGGCTACCGGTGATTGACACGGTTCCTTCCTTACTATATTTTATTGCTTCAAATGACGCAAGAGAAGTATAAACATAAATACGACTGGCAACCGGCGGAGTAAATCCGTCATAAATTATTATTTCTGTAAGAAGATTCTGGTTTTGATGTAACAATGATATTTCGTCAATTACGGCAATTGATTTCGGCGAGCAGGAAACATATAAAATAAATCCCGTAATAATAATGCTTATTAAACCTGGTTTAATTTTCATGTGTAAACTATTATTGATTGGTCACAATTCTTTTCTCCATTTTTGAATTCGTTATTTCAATACTGTTTATAGATGTATCATAAAACAATGTTCTCCCCGATTGTGATAAAAAAGAAGATCCAAAATAAAATTCCCTTTTTTGTTTTCCACCACCTTTTAATGTTAAAATTGCATAGATATCGTCTGGATTGGTGGTTATACTTTTCTTTTCTTTTTTCAGTTCATATATTTTCAAGGGGCCTCTATTTTGTCCAGCAGCTACTAAATATTTTCCATTAACTCCTAATAGAGTAACTAGCCCTTTACCGTTACCAGGGATAAAAACTCCACTTTGAAGAATTGAATTAGCTGTGAAATTTCCTTTACCATCTCCAGTAAGTAATAATCCGTTTAATGCATCATATCTTCCCACCGACACCTCCGTGCCAAAATCATTTCCATTGATAAGTGCATCGAGGTATCCATCATTGTTAAAATCGTCGACTGCAATACCCGTTAAAGAAGAATACTGCGCCTCCTTTGGCAAGGGCATCATTTCAAATTTACCATCGCCTACATTTTTTATTAGTACCGATTGGGGATTATTTACTTCCAGCCGAATCGCGCCTTTACGTTGTTCGGGTGTAAGCACTTGTTCCATGGTAGCAACAGCATAGGTTTTATAATTCTGAAACGTAGTACGCATACCAATCATTTGCTTAACTAAATCGTCTCTTGTTTGTGCGGGGAATTCTTTTTTAACGCCGTTTTGATCGGGCAACTGTAAAGAAGGCAATGCATCAAAACTTCCATTCTTATCAAAATCATTGGCAGTTATATAAGCCGGAAATAGTTCGGAGGCCCGGTAAAAAGAATTTTGCCCCATATTACCAACTATATAATCCATATCGCCATCATTATCAAAATCGCCTGGGGCAATTGTATTCCACCAACCTTTTTGATTCGCTAAACCGGTTTCGGATGTATGATTTTTAAATATTCCCTTATCATTTTTTAAAAAAGTAATTGGCATCCATTCCCCTGCCAATACCAAGTCGATCCATCCATCATTATCGTAATCGGTACAAACTGCATCGCAGATCATACCAATATTATTTAGAACATTTGCAACTGAGTTACTGACATCCGTAAAAATAATTTTTCCGCTTTCAGAATCATTTCTATAAATAAAACTGGAAACTGGCTTTGGGTAATTCCATGGATCAACTCTTCCCGCTATAAAAATATCGAGATCGCCATCTTTATCATAATCAAAAGCCCTTGCACATGATTTGCTTATAAAATTCTTTGGCAGTGAAGAAGTATCCATCTTAAATCCTCCTGCTCCATTATTAATATACAATCGATCCTGGTAAGCATTTGTATTGTTTTGATTTTCGTACCCTCCACTGGCTGCATAGATATCAAGGTCCCCATCCTTATCAATATCCAGTAATAACATACCCAATTCTTCCCAACGCTTCTTATCATTACCATCCATTGGAAGTAGTTTTTGTTTAATAAACTGTCCATTGGTTTGCTGTAAAAATAATTGGCTGCTAAAAGAAAAAGAACCACCGGTTACTATATCTTCCAACCCATTTCCATCTAAATCACCGACCGCTAACCCTGGTCCATATTCGGAAAATTTATGGGGTAATAATTTTTGGATATTAAAGTCAATAAAATCTTTTTCTTCGTGCACGTAGTTTATTCCAACTGCCTTAGATATTTCAGTAAATATTGCTTCCGATGCAAAAGAAGTAGCAGAACTACTTTGCTCCAAACTTGCATTGACAATTGATAAGGTGAGAATTTTATTTACGGAAACATTCTTTTCGCGACTAACCATTCCATTCGGCCAACGAATCACTACCGAATCAATTTCAGTTATTTTTCCCAGGCCAAAATGAGCCATATTTTCAACTGAAGAAAGATATCCGCGAAAGGGAGAATTTTCCCATACCTGATGTTTCCCCTTGTCATAAAAAATTTCTGCAGTTGCACCGATACCATTAATATTTAAACGATCGCCTTTAAAACGAATCTTAAGATAGTTGGAAGAATCTTTTTGAATATCTCGTACCTGATTTTTAAATACCCCTGCCTTATCGTTGATGTTGTTAACGACAAGGTCAAGATCTCCATCGTTATCAAGATCTACATAAATAGCGCCGTTAGAAAAAGTTGGCGTTGTAAAACCCCATGCTGTAGAAACGTTATCAAATTTTAGGTTGCCGGTATTTCGAAAGGCATAATTATGAATCTTAACTTCAGGTATCTGTTCGAGTAGTTGTTTTTTGGAAGCAATCGAAAAGGATTCATTCCTGAATGCAACAAAATCATGATCAGTTACATCTTTCGGAAAGCCATTGGTAACAATAATATCCCGATAACTATCATTGTCAAAATCTGCTACAACCGGCGTCCAGCTCCAATCGGTTTCTGCAACACCGGCATAAAAAGAAATATCACTAAAAATAGGTGGGCCTATTGAGTCTTGTTGACCAACCCTGGGGCCCTGGTTCAATTGAAGCGTATTGCGCACATACTGGTACCCGTATCCGAAATAGTCGCTGTTTTGGTAGGTTTGATAACTATTCGGATTCATCATCATTTTTTTCCGATAGTTATCTTCAGGGTTCATATCTAACACTACCACATCTACCAACCCGTCATTATTTATGTCGACTACTTCATTTCCCATTGCATTAGCTGACGTATGTTTAAAATAGGTATTTAATTGTTCTGTGAAAGTCCCATTCTTGTTATTAATCCATAGCAAGTCGTTCGAAAGATAATCGTTGGTAACATAAATATCTTTCCAGCCATCGCGGTTAATATCTGTAATAGCAATCGCGTGGCCATAACCATCTATTGTTATACCTGCCTCCCCAGATACATTTGTAAAAACAGGGTGCTTAAGCGAATCGCTCCAATCGTTTCGAAATAATTTATCGGTATTCGGATGACTGCCATTTTTCATCGCGGGGCGAAATCGGTTGGGAAAATCGAATTTGATAATTTCATTGTTGACAACGTATACATCAAGATCACCATCATTATCATAATCAAAAAAAGCGGCTTGGGTTCCCTGTGAGGTATCTGCGAGATTGTATTCTTTTGATTTATTTAAAAAATGAGGGACTCCATTTCTATCTGCTCCCTGATTAATGTATAAAATATTTTCTCGTTTTGTCGGGTTCTTTAGAAGTGTGGCACATATATACATATCAAGCCAGCCATCATTATTGATATCTACCACCGCTACACCACGATTCCACTTGCCTTCTCCGTCTACCGCAGCTTCTTTCGTAATATCGTCAAATTTAAAATCTCCCCTGTTTAGGTAAAGTTTATTTGAAACAAGATTTCCGGTAAAATACAAATCCTGCAATCCATCGTTATTAAAATCTCCTGCGCCAATTCCACCACCATTATAAACGTTTTCAAAATCAAGAATATTCACTGAATCATTTTCAATGATGGTATTTTGAAAATTAATACTTGTTTTTTCTGAAGGCAAAGACAGGAACAAGGATTTGTTTTGGTTGCAGGAAGAAAAAATCGTTAATGAGAAAAAGAATGATAAAGCAGCAACGTTTCGCATACGTTTGATTAATGAATTCATTGAAAGAAAAGCAAATTACATAAAAAAATAAAAGGCAGAGTTGATTAACTCTGCCTTTAGAAAATTATAAAAATCGTTTAATTAGTATCCTGGATTTTGCTTCAATGTTGCCTGACCAGCATCCACACTTCTATCAATCTGACCTTGTGGAATTGGGAAATACTCATCATTTACTGCAGTAAAACTAGCGCCGTTTAAATAACTACGCTTTGTTTTTTCATAAGTAAGATAAGCGTTTAACGAAGTAGCAGCATCGCCCCAACGAACTAGATCGAAGAAACGGTGACCTTCCATAGCCAATTCTAATTTTCTTTCAAAGCGAACTGCTTTACGGGCAGCAACTTTATCAGTCCATGGAGTAGTATAAAGACCTACTTTATAATTTGCAGCAGGTAATGCCCCGTTCTTTACAAACCCAGCCGGGTTAGCAGCGCGGCCCCTGATTTGATTTACCAATGCACGTGCATTCTCAAGGGAACCTGCTTCAACTTCTGCTTCGGCGGCCCACAAAATAACATCTGCCAAACGAACCAGCGTATAGTTATTAGCGGTTACACCACTTGTCCAGAAAGATTTATCAGTCAATACACCTTCCTGAGATTTTTTATAAGTGTTTTTCATAGGAGCATAAGGACCAGAATAGGCCTGATCGCGGATCCATTGCTGACCCGGGTGTGGACCCCAATCGCGGTAAGGAATACCCCGGCGACCAACGGTCCAATCCAAACGAGCATCAAGCGGTCCCGTATGAGGTGTAAATGGATCTGCAGAGCTTATGCCTTGATCGTTCTTAACTTCTGTAGCATTATACGTATCCGGACTTGGCAAACCAGTTACTGCATCAACCTG
>JANNEK010000312.1:0-1520 GCA_031378605.1 Chitinophagaceae bacterium
ATCTATGTGGGAAAGATTTAAGCTTAAATTCAATCGGGATTTAAGTAAATTAGGACAGGCCATTAAAAACATTTAACATAGCAATCGTTGACAATAGCAAACGATCTATTATTTTAAGGTGATCCTGCATATGAAAATGAAAACGGAAGGTTCATACTTCCGTTTTTTGTTTAGCAGAAGCGTTTTGCTTCAACACTCCCCAACAGGAATACATACTACAAGAAGAAAAGAATGAACAATACAACTATAAAAATAAACGAAATACCAGAAAGTCACATCATTCCTTCTGGCTGGAAGTTAATCGTTGCTGTATTGATTTGTGAAGGAGTAGGTATTGCCAGCGGGCTATTATCCAGATCAGGAATGGATAGCTGGTTTTCGACATTGGCAAAACCAAGCTGGAATCCACCGGCTTATTTATTTGGCCCTGTTTGGACAACCTTATATCTATTAATGGGAGTTTCATTATGGCTCATATGGAAAAGCAATGCACCAGTAATAAAAAAGCGAAATGCAATAAGGATATTTGCACTTCAATTGTTTCTGAATTTTTGGTGGTCAATTTTGTTTTTTACCTTTCATTCACCAGGGTTTGCATTTATTGATATTATGCTGATGGTAATTACCATACTACTTACTATTTATCAATTTTCCGGAATATCTAAATTAGCAGCCTGGCTATTGGTGCCTTATATATCCTGGGTAATTTTTGCTACAGTATTGAATAATACAATTTGGAGGATCAATCAGTAGGGAAACGAATGAATGTGGGAATAATGTAACTATAATGCTTAATTGTGTAATATAAGTGCTTATAAATACAATGACCTTAGAGGCTGTCTAAAAATGATTTTATATTTTTTTGTATAGCCGCAGATTCGCAGATGTAGTACAGATAAGTTATCCTAACTAAGGTTTTTTATCTGCGGCTTATATTATTATAAATATGAATTTTAGACATGTTCTTAGTAAAGGCTTAATAATACTTTAAACCTCAATAAAAGCAAGCGTATTGTAAGGTGCGGTAACTTTTCCAAAAATATGCTGGTAGTTACATTCAACTCGATTCATATGAATATACTTATGCAAAATAAATTTATTGAAGCTACAATTCAACGGCCAACTGGCAACCGGGTAACCGACGCCTCATTGGTACAGATAGATATACCGCTTTATACAAGCCTGTTAAAAAGTGAAAAAAACTGGAAAGAAGGTGATAGAAATGCAATCACTGTATTTAAATCAGGTGGCATGTCTATTTTGCTTATTGCAATGCATAAAGGGGCAACAATAACTAATCATTCAGCATCGGCCATGTTAAGTGTACAAGTTATTGAAGGATTAATAGAAGTTATAAGCGAAAACACAACTGCCATAATAAGCACCGGTCAAATGCTTGCGATTCATAAGCATCTTGAACATCGTATCAATGCTATCGAAGAAACTTTTATACTATTAACGCTTTGTATATCCGAAATATAAAACCTCTAAAAAATATTCAGTAACAAGATCAGAAAAAG
>JANNEK010000232.1:0-7804 GCA_031378605.1 Chitinophagaceae bacterium
ATACCAGGTATCTAAAAACTTGAGCATTAGTGTTCTGCCTTATTTTATATATTCATTAGGGCCTGTTACTAAAGGCAATGTAGTAAAAACATACCCCTATACAATTGGTTTAGGCATCGGAGCCATTTATAAATTCTAAAATTAAAGAAATGAAAAAAATAGGTTGCTGCACGTTAATTTTTGTGATCGGAATTTTTAATTTTAGAGGTTTTACACAAGTTAATAGTAAGCCGGTAGTCAATATATTTACAACTACGCTGATGCAAGACAGTTGCTCCTTTTCAACCGTTGGCAGAAACACCTATTTTATTCTTGAACCAGGTTACCAGTTAATGCTGGAAGGCATTGAAAAAAAAGACACCACTCGTTTGGTTATTACAGTATTAAATGAAACAAAACTTATTGGAAACGTAGAGACAAGAATAGTTGAAGAAAATGAATCGGTAAATGGTAAAACGGTGGAGATTTCAAGAAATTTCTTTGCCTTCTGCAAACAAACAAGCAGCATCTTTTATTTTGGTGAAGAGGTTGACATCTATAAAAATGATAAAGTAATAAGTCATGAGGGTGCCTGGACAGCAGAAGGTAACAATAAAAGTGGCATTGGTTTACCCGGCCTTTTTCTATTGGGTTCAAGATACTATCAGGAAATAGCACCAGGAATTGCAATGGACAGAGCAGAAATAATAAGCATTAGTGAAACGATGAAAACTCCTGCAGGGAAATATACCAGTGTTTTAAAGATAGAAGAAACAACACCCCTTGAACCTACTGATATAAGTTATAAATTTTACGCACCCGGCATAGGGTTAATCAGGGATGGAGAGTTGTTATTAAAAAAATATGGTTATATAAAATAAATTATCCGCTATTGTTCAGTAAAAGATTTTTTAAAAAAGGCCTGTCCATAGTGTTATTCTTTTTTGTAATGATCGCCAATTCGCAGGATGGTTACATCATTTCAGGCAAAGTAACAGAAGCAGGCAGTGGCAAAGCATTACAACATGCAACAGTACATTTAAAAGGCAGCACAACCAGTACCCTTTCTAAAATAGATGGTTCGTTCAGTTTTCATACACTTCAATCGAATGATAGTTTGGAAATTACCTATGTTGGTTTTGAACCAATAATAATGTTTTTGCAGCAAGGACATACTACCAACCTTTCAATTATCTTAATAAATAAAGCCAGAGCCTTAACAGAAGTGATTGTGGGAGTTTCTAAAAAACCCGCTAAATCATTTATGCAAAAAGTTATTGACCATAAAGCCAATAACAATCCATCAAGGTTTAGCAGTTACAGCTACCAGCGTTATACCCGTATCGAACTGGATATGGATAATATAGATTTTCAAAAATCAAAAAGTAATGGATTAAAAAGTTTGATGCTGCAAACCTACAGCGGCCTTGATACCACAGCTAAGTACGATAAAGAATTGCCGGTATATTTTGCAGAAAGGTTGGCCAACAGCTATCATTCAGTATCGCCAAATATTGACAGGGAAAATATTATTGCCAAAAAAAATCTTGGACTTAAAACCGATAACCTGCTGAGTAAATTAGATAAATTTTATTTCAATTTTAATGTGTACGATGATTGGGTACCCATTTTTGACCAAACTTATGTAAGCCCACTTAACGGGAATGCGTTTAGCTATTATAAATTTTTTGAGGGAAATACAATGGTAGAAGATGGCGATACTTTACAAAAAATTCAATTTAAACCTTTGCGTCCTTATGAAAGGGCTTTCACAGGTTTTTTATGGATAAACACCAAAACACTTGCCATTACTACAGTAAATATGCACTTGGCTAAAACAGCTAATCTCAACTTTGTAAATGATATAGATTATTATGAAGAGTACAAGCAGGTATATGATAGTGCCAATGATAAATTTGCCTACATGCCTTACAAATTTACATCAGAAGTAAAATTTGAAAGTGGTTTAGCACTGTTGGGTTTACCAGTACCCGAAAGTAAATCAAGTATAAAATTTATTGTAAAAAACACAACTGTTACCAATAAAATTAAATTAAATACTCATGAGCCAACTGCAATAATTGCTAATCTTATTAAAAAAGAACAAACAACCAATTGGGAAAAATCGGATGCGTTTTGGCAACAAAACCGTACAGATTCTTTAACCATCCATGAAAAGAATATTTATAAAATGGTAGATTCGTTAAAACAAAATAAACGTTTTAACAGTGATGTAAAATTAGTTGCTTTTGCAGGTACTGGTTATTGGGATTTTGGAAAGCAGTTGCGTATTGGGCCGTATTCATCCTTCATCAGCAGCAATAATATTGAAGGTTGGCGCATAAGGCTTGGTTTTTGGACAATGCCGGGCATCAGCAAAAAAGTAAACCTGTTTGGCTATGGTGCTTATGGTACAAAAGACCAAAAATTAAAAGGTATGCTTGGGCTTAAATATGTTTGGAACGCCGCAAGGTGGACAAAAACAACCATCAGTTACGGCAGCGATTATGATTTTATTATTGACCAGGATGATGAGTTGGATAAAGATAATTTGATTAATTCTTTACTAAGAAAAAATATACCATATACAAGAACTTACACTAAACAAACCATAATAAAACATGAGCAATATCTTTCTCCAAATTTTACAGCAAAGGCATCACTTAGTTACAAAGAACTAAATCCAGTTTTTGATTTCCAATACCGGCCTATTAATCCGGATATTGATAAACCCTATGACAGCGTATTTGCGAAAAGACTACCTGTTGCAGAAGCAGGTATTGGACTACGTTATGCACATAAAGAACGCACAACAATTCTTAACTATGATAATATTCGTCTGGGTACTTTTTCACCAATAATTACCGTTAATTATACTTATGGCTTCGAAGAAGGGAACGCTTTATTCGATTTTCATAAATTAAATATTGGTATTGAACAACGATTACGATTACCTCCTAAAATGATGTTTTTTTATAAATTTGAAGCCGGAAAAGTATTTGGTACTTTACCATACCTGCTATTGTATATACCCACAGGAAACGAATATTATGTTGCCAGTAAATATCAATTTAACACAATGGCTCCTTATGAATTTGCTGCGGATAGATATATTAGCTTGCATACAAGGTTTTATTTAGGCGGTGTACTGTTTGATAAAATTCCGTTTCTTCAAAAATTGGGGTGGAGGGAACGGTTCTCCTTTAATTCTTTTTGGGGCGATATGACATGGGGCAATATAGAGTATAATACAAAATCCAACTTTAACCTTATTAACAAAACACCTTTTACGGAAGCTGGTATGGGAATTGAAAATATTTTTCATGTATTGTCAATAGAATATTACAGACGGCTTAATTATTTAGACAATCCTTATGCAAAAAAAGATGGCATTTATTTGGGTTTAACTCTTGCATTTTAAACACACAAGTTATTTACAAATGAAAATATTTCTTTTAATCTCTTTACTGTTTCCACTTTGTTCATTTACAAATATTACCGTTACTAATTCTGAAAAGATTGTAGGTAAATGGATGGCCTCGGATGATAATAATCTTGAAGTGGAAGTATATAAAATCGGTAATGAGTACCGGGCAAAAATTATTTGGTTTGATGACAGTGATGATAAAAACAGACCAATGGCAGAGCGGTGCGATATAAAAAACCCTGATAAATTTTTACGTACCCGTAAAATTATTGGTACAGAGGTAATGCATGGATTGGTGTACAATACAGATGATGATGAATGGCAAGATGGACGAATTTATGATTGCAGTAGCGGAAAAGATTGGAATGCTAAAGCATGGATAAATATAGAAGGCATATTAAAAGTAAGAGGGTACTGGCATATTTCCTTATTTGGCCAAACTATGAATTTTAAAAAAGTATAAATTTAAAAGATGAATTATTTACAGCAATTTATTAACAACAACGGGCCACAAGTACAATTACTCCTTTTTATAGGCTTATTATTTATTGCATGGAATATAGAAAATACCTTTGGTATAATTTTAAATTATAAAAAGTGGAAACATGCTTTTATAAACGCCCCTTTCATTTTTACTAATATTCCGGGGCAATTGCTGCTGGGTTTTGCCTTTGTAAAAACAATGGAATGGACAACCCAGCATCATTTTGGTTTTTTGTATCATCTGCATTTAGATAAAAATTCAGTTTTACTTTTTGTGATAAGTTTTATTTTTCTTGATTTAGGAGAATATGTGTATCATATTATCATGCACAAAGTAAAACGGCTGTGGATGTTTCATATAGTACACCACAGTGATAATGTAGTTGATGTATCTACAACATTAAGGGAGCATCCGGGTGAAAATATTATTCGGCTTTCTTTTACACTATTGTGGGTGTTCATCAGCGGTACAGCATTTTGGGTATTGGTGCTCAGACAAATCATACAGGCATTTACCACTTTGTTTGCCCACATGAATTATCGTCTGCCAGAAAGAGCAGATAGAATTATTGGTTTACTTTTTATAACCCCCAACCTGCATCAGGTACACCATCATTACAAACAACCTTACACCGATTGTAATTATGGCGATGTATTAAGTATTTGGGATAGGTTATTTGGGACTTTTAAAAAACTACCTGCTGTGGATTTAGTTTTTGGCGTAGATACTTATAGACAACTTTCAGACATTTGCAGTTTTAAAGCATTGTTCAAACTACCATTTGGAAAATACAGACAATCAAAAAAGAATGGAGATAATACAATTTAACTACTAACAATAGTTTTTTAATTTATACAATCATTACTATTGTTCCGGCAATAATTAACAACGCACCAATGGCAGCTTTCCATGTCAACACTTCGCCTAAAAATATTATGGATAAAATTATAGTAAGTGCCACACTTAATTTATCTACCGGTGCCACCTTCGATACTTTACCCATTTGCAATGCTTTAAAATAAAATATCCACGATAGCCCGGTTGCAATTCCAGAAATAATTAAGAAGATAATATTTTGTTTAGATAAGGTGGCAATTCCTTTTGCTTCGCCCCTTGCAAAAACAATACCCCAGGCAACCATTAAAATAATTATTGAACGTATGGCAGTTGCTAAATTTGAATTAATACCCGTGATGCCCACTTTTGCAAAAATGGTTGTAAGCGATGCAAACAAAGCAGAGAGTAACGCATATATCCACCACATAATTATATTTTTTTTGTCAGGAAGGGTTGAATTTATTTGTTCTATAAATTAATACTGTTGAAGAGTAATTATATTTCTTTTTATAAAAAAAACTGTTGCTACAACTTACAAACAGTAATACAAAAGCCAGGTTCAAAAAAATTATTTTCTATGTATCAATCGTAAGAATGTGGGCAACACCATTAACAGCAATGGTAACGCAAAACATAATCCACCAATAACTGCAATAGCAAGTGGTTGATGCAACTGAGCACCAGCTCCAATGCCCATTGCCAATGGCAGTAATGCTACAATAGCTCCAAAGGCGGTCATCAATTTTGGACGCAGCCTGGCACTAATAGCAAATACAATACTTTCCGTTGTATTCATTGTTTGTTTTGCGTGTATATATTGCTGGTATGTAAAAATGGCATTCTCACCAATAATACCTACAATCATAATGATGCCTGTATAACTCCCTACATTTAACGGTGTATTGGTAAGATAAAGGGCCAACAAACATCCTGCAACACCTGATACCGCCAATAAAATAATAAAAAAAGAAATAATAAATTCTCTGAACAAAGCCAGTAATACAATAAAAACAAGGATACAGGCAGCTACTAAAATATACAGCAACTCCATAAAAGCCTTTTGTTGCTGAGCATAAGAACCTCCATATTCCAGGTGATATCCCGGTGGTAAGGAAAGTTTTTCTTTAATATCTTTTTGAATATCTTTTAATGTACTGCCTAAATCACGATTTTCCAACCGGGCAGTAATTACACCAATCATTTTTTGATTTTCTCTTTCTATTTCGGCAACACCTGCTTCCATTTTAATAGTGGCTACCGTACTGATAGGTTTTAATAACCCATTCGGTAAAAATATATTTCCATTTTGTAATGAATTTACATTGGTACGTTGTGCATTGGGGTATAGCATACGAATATTTACCATCTGCTCTCTTTCCATAATAGTACTGATCACGTTTCCTTCCAACTGTGTTTGTAACTGAAATTGAAAATCGGCTGGCGATATACCAAATTGTGCCAGCCTTGCCACATCTGGTTGTACCAGCACTTCCGGACCGGCAATTTTTATACCGTCAAAAACATCGGCCGTTCCTTGTACACTATCAAGAATATCTTTTACCTGCCGGGAAAGCTCTTGCAATTTTACCTGGTTATCGCCATAAACTTTTATTTCAATAGGTTCTACACTGCTCATTAAATCTCCCAGCATATCGCCAATTACCTGCCCAAACTCAATGGTTAGTTGCGGCAGTACCGCTTCAATTTTTTTACGCAATTCGGCAGATACTTCATCCGTAGTTTTATTATGTATCTTTTTTAATTGTATTAAATAATCGCCATTATTAGGCTCAGTTATAAAAAAACCCATTTGTGTTCCTAACCGGCGACTGTATTTAGCCACTTCAGGTTGTTGTTGGATAATCTTATCCACTTCTTTCAGCATTCTGTCTGTTTCTTCTAATGTTGTTCCTGGCGAACTAAAAAAATCAAGTACAATACCGCCTTCATCCATTTCGGGCAGAAAGCCAGAGGGCATTTTTCCCGGCAGTATATAAATAATAATTATACAGGCAAGTGTAAACAAAAAACTGATATAAGAATGACGGATAAAGAAACGTATCCATCCACCTTTTTCCGTTGGCTTTTTCCCTATTGGTTTACTAATTATTTTTTGAGCAACAGTATTTTTTAGTTTATACCGAAACAATAAAAATAATGCTGGCAATACCAACCAGGTAACAATAAAGGATGCTGATAAAGTAATAATCATGGTAAAAGCAAGCACTTTAAAATAGGCACCCGCCACACCACTCATTAAAATAAATGGAATAAAAATTACAATAGTACTCAATGACGATCCAACCATTGCCGGAAATAAATAGTTGATGGCTTTGCTTACAATACCAGGCATCTCTTCACCAAGGTTTTCTTCATGACTCCTGTGTATCTGTTCAACTACAATTACAGCATCATCAATCATTAAACCAATAGCAGCGGCAATTGCACCTAAAGTCATTATATTAAATGTATAGCCAAAAGCATAAAGGCAAACGAGTGTTAAAGCCAATGTGGTAGGGATTGTTAAGAGTATTACCAGACTTGATTTCAACGAACGTAAAAAAACAATTACTACAATTATTGCCAGCACCAACCCTATCCACAAAACATCTTCAATACTTTTTACACTTTCATTTACAAAATCTGCCTGTAAATAATAGGGTTTAATTTTTACATCTTTTGGTAAAATAGTTTCTAATTCTTTTACCCGTTTTAAAACGCCCTCGTTTACATCAATCAAATTTGCGGCCGGTTGTTTTATAATTGCAATTAAGGGTACATCTTTTCCATTAGCATTTATTTTTAGATACTCATTAGTTTCTTCAATTTTAACTTCTGCAATATCTTTTAACAGCACTACTCTTTTAGCGGAATTTACAATTACCAGGTTTTCCAATTCGGTTTTATTATCAATCGCGTTATCCGTTATGGTTAAATACAGCCGGTTATAATCGCTTATATACCCGTTTGATTGCAATACATTTGTTTGCCCAACAACCATACTTATTTGCTGAGGTGTTATTCCTAATTCTGTAAGCTTATCTTGTTTTAGCAGCAATTGATATTCCTTAGTTTTG
>JANNEK010000253.1:0-8717 GCA_031378605.1 Chitinophagaceae bacterium
TATCTTGATTCCGCAGCATTAACAGTGAATTGCCCTGAGTTAGGCGAATTAGTAATTGATGTTTCGTATGGAGGAAATTTTTATGCTATTGTAGATGTTCAAAAAAATTTTAAAGGACTAGAACATTATTCCGCTGACAAATTAATTAGTTGGGCCCGGGAATTAAGAAAAAATATTAATGAGAAATATAGTTTTGTACACCCCGACGATGCTACCATCAATGGATGCAGTCATATACTATGGGCAGGTGCAGTAATTGATAAAACCTCCACAGCACGTAACGCCGTTTTTTATGGAGATAAGGCAATTGACAGAAGCCCTTGCGGAACGGGTACCAGTGCGAGAATGGCTCAATGGTATGCAAAAGGTTTGTTGAAGAAAGGAGATCCCTTTATTCATGAGAGTATTATTGGTAGTAAATTTATTGGAACAATTGAAGAAGAAACAACCATTGGTGGAAAGCCAGCTATTCGACCGGGTATTGAAGGATGGGCAAAGGTTTATGGTTATAATTCAATAAGTATTGATAACGAAAATGATCCCTATGCTTATGGATTTCAGGTTTTATAATTTTTTTCGTAGCTGAGAAGTTTACAGTTGCATGACTTGCCCCGATCTTTATGATTTGGTTTGGGCCTTATAATTTAGTTTGATCTTTATGACTTGTACTGAACTTTATGACTTGCCCCGATCTTTATGATTTGGTTTGATCCTTATAATTTGGTTTGATCCTTATAATTTGGTTTGATCTTTATGAATTGCCCCGATCTTCAGATCGGGGAAATAATGTTTTTAGTCCTATTTCTTAACTATTCTGAATACATTGTATTATTATGAATAAAAAATTAGTGTTATTAAAAGCATGTACCCTGTTTTTTTCAACAGTTTTTTCTCAACAAAATAATACCCTTTGGTTTAATGAACCAGCCGGGGTATTTGAAGAGGCGTTTCCATTGGGAAATGGTAGAATGGGAGCAATGGTATACGGCGGAACAATCAAAGAAAGAATTTCATTAAATGAATGTACGTTTTGGGCTGGAGGGCCGGTAAGCCCTGATATGAATCCAACTGCTAAAAATTATTTGCCCATTGTACGTGATGCCTTGTTTAAAGAAGATTATAAAGCTGCCGATAGTTTGATGCATTTTATGCAGGGTAAATTTTCTGATTCTTATGCGCCAATTGGAAATCTTATGATTGAGTTGGGTCATAAAGAGATTTCGGATTATAAAAGAGCATTGAATATTCAGGAAGCAATTTCAACAGTTCAATATAAATTTAATAATACTTTATTTACACGGGAAACTTTCGTTTCTTTTCCCGCACAGGTAATGGTAATAAAGTTAACGGCAAAGGGGAATGAAAAATTATCATTTTCTCTTTATGCAAACAGTTTACTTCAATACCGTGTACAGACAAACGAAAAAAAATTACTATTTAGCGGTATCGCCCCTTCGAGAGCAGAACCGAGCTATCGGGGTAATATGCCGAACGCGGTGCAGTACGACCCTGTAAACAGCATGCGGTTTTCTGTAATGGCAACAATAAAGGAAACAGATGGAACGGTCGGTGAAACAGATACTTCTCTCACTGTTCAGGGCGCAACTTCTGCAATCATTCTAGTCTCTATCGCTACAAGTTTTAATGGTTTCGATAAAAATCCCGGAATTAATGGAAAAGATGAGCAGGCAATTGCAAAAAAGAATCTCGCAAATGCATTCGGCCAAAGCTTTAAAAAAATTAAACAACAACATATCTCCGATTTTAGAAAGTATTTTGACAGAGTATTGCTTAATCTAGGCTCATCGGATAATAATAAATTGCCGGTTAATGAGCGATTGAAAAAATTTAGTGCCGGTGAAAAGGATAATGAATTAACGGCTCTGTACTTTCAATTTGGAAGGTATTTAATAATTAGTGCGTCCAGAACAAAGGAGGTACCTATGAATCTTCAGGGAATTTGGAACGAACAGGTGCGGCCACCGTGGAGCAGTAATTACACTACGAATATCAATACTGAAATGAATTACTGGCCGGTAGAAGTAACCAATTTATCAGAGTTTCATCAGCCCTTATTGCAGTTTATAGGAAATCTTGAGAAAAATGGGAGAATAACAGCTAAAAATTATTATAACAGTAATGGTTGGGTGCTACATCATAATTCGGATATATGGGCGATGACGAATCCTGTTGGCGATTTCGGTAAGGGTGATCCGGTATGGGCAAATTGGATCATGGGCGCACCCTGGATCAGTGCTCATTTATGGGAACATTTTGCTTTTACAAGAGACACAAATTTTCTTCGCAAAGAAGCCTATCCATTGATAAAAGGTGCCGTTGAATTTTGTAAAGAATTTCTTACAAAAGATAAGAATGGCCAGTTGGTAACTGCGCCATCAACTTCACCCGAAAATAATTATATAAGTGATATCGGTTATAAAGGAGCAACTTTTTATGGCGGAACAGCCGACCTTGCAATGATTCGGGAATTGTACTATATAGTTATCGAGTCTGCGAAAATTTTACAGATCGATGAAGACTTCCGAAAGCAGATAGAGGAATCACTTCACCAATTGCATCCCTATACAATTGGAAAAAAAGGAAATCTTCAGGAATGGTACCATGATTGGGAAGAC
Source organism: Chitinophagaceae bacterium (assembly GCA_031378605.1). Lineage (GTDB taxonomy): Bacteria > Bacteroidota > Bacteroidia > Chitinophagales > Chitinophagaceae > Endoryza. The sequence continues at coordinate 2,637 of JANNEK010000253.1, forward strand.
AGTGATCCTTTACATCGGCATATCTCACATCTATTTGGAAATTATCCGGGAAGATCCATTAGCTTTAATAATACACCTCAGCTAAGTAAAGCTGTAAGAAAATCATTAGAGCTGAGAACAAATAATGGAACAGGATGGTCGATTGCCTGGAAAATAAATCAATGGGCAAGGCTGCGGGATGGTGAGATGGCCTACGATGCCATAAAAAAAATACTTACTTATTATCCTGGAAGGACAAACGAAGAAAAATATTCTGGCGGTGGAACCTATCCTAACTTATTCGATGCACATCCGCCTTTTCAAATCGATGGAAATTTTGGTGCAACCGCTGGTATTGCTGAAATGCTGATGCAAAGTCACGATGGTGAAATTAATTTACTTCCTGCATTAACAAGCGCCTGGCCTAGAGGTACTATTAAAGGTTTGAGGGCGAGGGGAGGTTATACAGTAGATATTAGTTGGAAAGATGGAAAGTTATTGAATGCTGTCATAACTCCTGATTTTGATGGTATATTCGAAGTAAGGTATATTGACAGAGTATGGAAATTGAAAGGCAGCAAGAAAATTGGGATACTTATTAAGGGAATAAAGCAATAAACAAATTAAATATCGGCAAATTCTAAAAAAATTTATTTAAAAATTTAAAGTTGTATATGAAAATTTCAAAAAAGATATATTTTCTTTCGGCTTCGCTTTTAGCGATTGTTGAACACAGTTATACGCAGCAATCGTTGATAAAATTTGAACCGGTAAGTTTCTCGCAGGTTTCGATTACTGATAATTTCTGGGAACCAAAAATTGATAAGGTGGCAACCAAAACATTAGCTGCGTGTATTTATCAAACAGAAGTGGCGACACCCCGAATTAAAAATTTTGAAAAAGTAGCCCGAAAAAAAGGGGAGAAGCATGAAGGAATTTTTTATGACGACAGCGATGTTTTCAAAGCATTAGAGGCAATGGCCTATTCATTAAAAACTCATCCGAGTACGGAAATGGAAGCTAAATGTGACGAATGGATTGATAAAATTGCTGCAGCACAGCAACCTGATGGATATCTTAATACATTTTATACGTTGAATGAAATCAATAACCGCTACACGGATATGAGTATGCATGAAGACTATAATGCGGGCCATATGATTGAAGCCGGTGTTGCTTATTTTAATGCAACAGGCAAACGTAAATTATTGGATGTTTGTATTCGCTGGGCCGATCATTTTGATGCATTATTTGGACCAACAAAAAAACATTGGGTAACCGGGCATGAAGAACTTGAACTTGCATTGGTAAAATTATATAGAGCCACCAAAAACGAAAAATATCTCACCCTTTCAAATTGGCTATTGAGTGAAAGAGGTCATGGGAACGCCAAAGGTTATACCTGGACCGATTGGAAAGACACGGCCTATGCTCAGGATATTTTACCGGTAAAAGAACAAACACAAATAACGGGTCATGCGGTTCGGGCAATGTATTTATATACCGGGGCGGCCGATGTTGCAGCGCTTACAGGTGATAATGGATATATGAAAGCTATGAAAACTGTATGGGAAGATGTAGTGTTTCGGAATATGTATATAACCGGTGGCATAGGATCGGCAGGAAGTAACGAAGGGTTTTCACAAGACTATGATTTACCTAATGAACAGGCTTATTGTGAAACATGTGCTTCGGTTGGATTAGTACTTTGGAATCAACGAATGAATGCATTAACCGGAGAAACTAAATACATTGATGTACTGGAGCGCAGTTTATACAATGGCGCGTTAGATGGATTAAGTTTAACCGGAGATCGTTTTTTTTATGGCAATCCCCTCGCGTCAAGGGGGCAGCATCAGCGAAGAGAATGGTTTGGCACAGCCTGTTGCCCGGCAAATATTGCCCGCCTCGTTGCTTCACTGGGTGATTATATCTATGCAAAAAATAATATCGGCATCTGGATTAATTTATTTGTTGGAAGCGAAACCAGGCAATTAATTGGAAAAAATGATGTAAATATTAAAATGCAAACGAATTATCCCTGGGATGGAAAAGTCCATTTGAATATTGATCCGCAAAAGAAAGGAACGTTCAGGTTGCAGGTACGCATACCTGGTTGGTCGATCGCTCAACAGGGATCTGAACAAACCTACTTAACTAAATTTAGCGCAACCGAATCTGTTGCTCCCTTAAAAATAAATGGAGTTGAAACAAAATATATCGTTGAAAACGGTTATATGGTTATTGATCGCGAGTGGAAAAAAGGGGATGTTGTTGATCTTGAATTTACGATGAACGCACACCTTGTAAGTTCGAGAAATGAAATAAAACAAAATGAAAATAGAGTTGCTATTCAACGAGGGCCGTTGGTGTATTGCGTAGAAGGAGCAGATAATAATAATAAAGCATGGAATATTATTGTTCCGGAAAATACTTCGTTTTTGCCGGTTGCTCAGAAAGTACTCGACGAATCTGTAATAGCCCTGCAGGCAACTGCGCCTGTTGTGATAGTAAATGAAGAGGGCACTTCCATGAATACGGTAACTAAAACAATAACAGCTATTCCTTATTATGTTTGGGCCAATCGGGGAAAAAATGAAATGCAGGTTTGGTTACCCACTAAAATGAAAGATGTAAAAATTAATTATTGAAAAGCGCTGAGCCTGACGAAGAGTTATTAACTAAAACAAAAATAATTTTATTTACCACTAACCAATAATCATGAAGTATTTCATCAGTGCCGTTACAATTCTTGCAACAATTTCTTTTCTTTCCTGCAATGACCATAATGAGAAATCTGTAGACAAAAATGATTCATCGGGTAATACTATTCAAAAAAAATATTCAATGACGGAACAATCTTATGGAACAATTGGTACAGAAAAGGTGGTGCAATATATACTCACTAACCCATCCGGAATGATGGTGAAAATTTTAAACTACGGAGGTACAGTTACCAATATTGTAGTTCCGGATAAAAATGGACAAATGGGAGAAGTAGTATTGGGTTACGATTCTCTTGCCGGTTACCTGCAAAAAGCAAATCCTTATTTTGGTTGTTTGGTGGGCCGTTATGCCAATAGAATTGCTAAAGGAACATTCACAATAGATGGAAAAAAATATACATTGGCAACTAATAATAATGGAAATAGTTTGCACGGCGGTTTAAAAGGATTTGATAAAGTGATTTGGAATGCAAAAGCTATACCTGGCGACAGCAGTTTGCAGTTAACTTATTTAAGTAAAGATGGAGAGGAGGGATATCCCGGAAACTTATCTATCGAAGTAGTATATACGCTTGGATCTGATAATCAGTTAAAGATTGACTATACCGCTACTGCCGATAAGGCCACGCCGGTCAATCTGAGCAATCATTGTTACTTCAATTTATCCGGAGAAAAAGATAGTACTATTCTGGATCATGAAGTACAAATCAAAGCTACCAGCATAACTGCAGTTAATGATCAGTTGATTCCCACGGGTGTTTTACCGGGAGTGAAAAATACGCCGATGGATTTTACAACAATGAAACGTATTGGTAATGATTTGTCGAAAGTAGCCGGTGGATATGATCATAACTGGGTATTGGATCGCCAGGGAAAAGATCTCGAATTAATTGCTTCTGTATATCACGCTGGCAGCGGCAGGTTAATGGAAGTTTTCACCACCGAGCCAGGTATACAATTTTATACAGGTAATTTTTTGGATGGAACATTAAAAGGAAGGAACAATAAATTTTATGTAAAACATGCGGGCCTTTGCCTGGAAACCCAGCATTTTCCTGATTCACCCAATCAACTAAAATTTCCTGGTACCATTCTAAAGCCTGGCGAGGTTTATAAGCATTCCACGATTTACAAATTCTCAACAAAATAAGTAATTGTAAAACTGCGTGCAACTAAATTAAATCAATCTCGTGTAATGTAGATAGTGAGTCATTCAAACTTTTAAATAGATTCTCCAATGAAGCAGTTTATCTTTTTTTTCGCTTGTTATTTTCTTTTTTTGAGTTCATTTTCACAAGTTACCAAAGCACCTGCCTATCCGTTAATCACCCATGACCCCTATTTTAGTATTTGGAGTTTTGGAGATTTATTAAATGAATCATCGACAAAACATTGGACAGGTAAGGATCATGCGTTGCTTGGATTAATAAAAGTAGACGGGAAACTATTTAATTTTTTAGGGAAGCCATCAATGCCTTTTGAAACACTTATGGCAACGGGTGAGGAAAAACCTTATACCTGCCGGTATATAGAAAATGATCCTGGAAAAGATTGGATGAAGGAAAACTACAATGATAATCAATGGAAAACGGGAACTGCTCCTTTTGGAACCGGCTGGGATAATGATGCCAGCACACCATGGAAAACAAAAAGTATTTGGATGCGGCGACGATTTACCTTAGATGAAAAACAATTAAAATCAATTCAACTACGAAATCTTCTTTTGCAATTACGGCACGATGATGATGTGGAAGTATTTTTAAATGGGGAGCTTATTTACAGTTGTAAAAATTGTTATGTCTCGAGTTTAAAACAATATCCTTTGTCGTCATTAATTAAAAAGAAATTTAAAAAAGGAAAAAATGTACTGGCATTGCATTGTATAAATCCGGTTGGTGATTCTTGGTTGGATGCAGGGTTGGCAACGCAGGATCAAATCAATGTAATTACTCCAGCAGTGCAAAAATCAGTGGTGATGACAGCTACCCAAACTACTTATGTATTTGAATGCAGTGGGGTAGGTGTAGACGTAAATTTCCTTTCACCATTACTAATCAATGATCTCGCATTGTTGAGCCGGCCTGTTTCCTATATCAATTTAACCATGAGCTCAACCGATGCAAAAAAACATAAAACAGAAGTATATTTTGGTGTATCCACCAATCTCGCAAAAAATGAAAAGAAGCAGCGCATTAATATGGAGATTATAAAGGTTGATGGCCATGAATATGCGAAAGCCGGTGTAATTGACCAGCACATACTCGCAAAAAAAGGCGATGATGTACGAATCGATTGGGGATATCTATATATGACGTCTACAAGCCCGGTTTTAAACTATCAAATAATACATCCAGAAGTTCTTTATGATAATTTAAAAAACGGAAAGTTCGATCATGAAAAATATAAAAGTTCTGAAGTTGATGAGGGAATGATGGGCGTTACCTTCAGTAGTGATCTAGTAACGAATGAACCAATGGAAAAAACAATTTTGCTGGCATACGATGATATCTATTCCCTGCAATACTTTAATCAAAACCGAAAGGCATGGTGGGCATTAGAAGGGAAAACCATTGAACAGGAAATGCAGGAAGCAATACGTGATCATAAATCAATTAAAGAACGATGCAAACGTTTTGATTCAGAAATGTATAATGATGCGTTGAAAGCAGGAGGAGAAGAATATGCTAAACTCTGTATAATGGCCTATCGCCAATCGATAGCTGCACATAAACTTACTAAGAGCCCTGAAGGCGAAATTCTATTTCTTTCTAAAGAAAATTTCAGTAACGGTTCCATTAATACGGTAGATGTAACCTATCCCTCAGCACCTTTATACCTTGCTTACAATCCCAATTTGTTAAAAGGAATGCTGAACGGTATCTTTTATTATAGCGAAAGTGGGAAATGGACGAAGCCTTTTCCAGCTCATGATTTGGGAACCTATCCCATTGCTAACGGTCAAACATACTCTGAAGACATGCCCGTGGAGGAAGCTGGCAATATGGTCATTTTAACAGCAGCTATTTGTAAAGCGGAAAAAAATGCAGCCTATGGTTTGAAACATTGGAACTCGCTCAGCACCTGGGTGGAGTTTTTAGTAAAGGATGGATTCGATCCCGCCAATCAATTGTGTACCGATGATTTTGCGGGGCATCTTGCCCGCAATGTTAACTTATCGATGAAGGCTATCGTTGGCATTGCTTCCTATGCACAAATGGCGAATACACTCGGAAAAAAAGAGATTGCCGATAAATATCTTGCAATTGCAAAAGATTATGCCGTTAAATGGATGACGATGGCTGATGAAGGCGATCATTATGCACTTACATTTGATAAAGGAGGAACCTGGAGCCAGAAATATAATTTGGTATGGGAT
>JANNEK010000281.1:0-14204 GCA_031378605.1 Chitinophagaceae bacterium
TGGCATTAAAGAATACTGAAGCTTATTACCTGCCTTTTCTAACTCTTCAATACTACTTACTTTAACAAATGTTTGAACATAAGGAATTACATACTTATCAATATATTTTGCAAAATTTTTTTCAAATAATTTATAATCGGCTCCTGGTTTTAACTTCAGGTATGTATGAAAATTATGGCTGGTAAGCTGACCCCACTGATAATCCACGTTTTTCATGGAGAAAAGAAAATCAAAATTAAAATGTGAGTTGACTGGAATATCTTTTATAACAGCGGTTATCTTGTACGGTTGCACGGCATCGTCAGTTTTAACTTCTACATATTTGCCCAAAACATTTAAAGTACCGAAATACTTTTTTGCTGTAGATTCAGTTATTACAACCGTACTGGGTTCATTCAAGGCAGTTTTTGTATCACCGTCAATTACCGGCAGTTCAAACACGTTAAAGAATGTGGAATCAACATTTGCTACACGAGACTCAGTTATGAATTGATCTCCTTTTTTAATAAGCTTTTCTCCTGCGCTTGTGTAAATCCGGGTGTACTCTTCCACTTGAGGGTAATCTTTTTTAAGCAATTGCCCCATCATATCAGATGTTTGAGTCATGTGCAGATCGCCGCCGCCAAAACGTATGTCGGAATTGATCCGGTAAATGCGGTCTGCATTTGCTAAGTATCGATCGTAACTCAGTTCATTGGTTACATAAAGTGTAATCAATAAGCAGGTAGCCAGGCCAATGGCAAGTCCAAAAATATTGATGGCAGTATACCCTTTGTTTTTCCAAAGATTTCGAAAGGCTACTTTAAAATAATTCTTTATCATAGTTATATTTTTATTCTGTTCGTAAATCTGCCTGCCTGCCGGCACGCTTTTTACTTCCTGACTATTTATTCGTTTCGCAACGACTTAACCGGATTTGCCAGTGCAGCTTTAATTGCCTGAAAGCTGATTGTGATTAAAGAAATAAATACTGCTACGCCAATTGTGATTGCAAATACCACCCAGCTTATGGAAGTACGGTAAGCAAAGTTTTTCAACCATTCATTCATTACATACCACGCAATGGGTGAAGCAATCACTGTTGCAATGAAGACTAATTTTAAAAAATCTTTTGATAACAAGCCCACAATATTTCCAACACTTGCTCCCAATACTTTACGTACACCAATTTCTTTAATTCGCTGCTCTGCACTAAAGGCAGTTAATGCAAACAAACCCAAACAACTGATTACAATAGCAATAAGGGTGAAATAACTTACAACTGATGATAAACGTTGCTGTACCTGGTAATTTTTTTGAAAGTCTGCATCCAGAAAAGAGTATTCAAACGGCTCATTAGCAATAACGCTGCTCCAGCTTTTCTCAATTGCTGCAAGTGCCTGCTTTATATTCTTCCCATTACCATGAATTATCAGATAATTAAAATTTGTACTCTCATTTAAAGTAAAAGCATAAGGCGTAATAGCTTGTTGCAAATCTTCAAAATGAAAATCTTTTACCACACCCACAATGGTATAATTAAGTACTTGCCCCTGAAAATTAAAAAGCAACTTTTGACCAACACTTTTTTCGGCAGATGCAAAACCAATTTCATTCACTGCTTTTTCATTAATAATGATGTTACGACCTGTATCTGCGGTGAATTTTGAAGAGAACAAACGACCTGCTGTTAATTTAATATTGAGCGTTTGTAAAAAATTATCATCAATACGGTTAGTACGTGTATTTTTTGCTTGTGAAGCGTTCTGCCCCTGTTTGTAAAAATTATTATCCTCTGCATTAAAAATTCCGGGATAATAAACAGAAGCCCCCACTGATTGTACATCTTTAGCGCTGCTGATTGCATTCTTTAATGATGCGTATGATTTTTTAGCTGTTTCACTTCTTAAAGGAATAATTATTTGTTGTTCTTTTTCAAAACCCAGGTCTTTGGAACGGAGAAACACCATTTGCTTTTGTATGACCACTGTTGCAATGATCAATGCAACAGAAATTACAAACTGAAATACTACCAATCCTTTTCTTAAAGAAACTGCGGCCAATGTATTGCTGATTTTTCCCTTTAAAACTTTAATAGGTTTGAAAGATGAAAGATAAAACGCCGGATAACTTCCAGCTAACAGACCGGTAACAATTGCCAATACAAAGAATGCTCCAATAAGAACCATATCATCATTAAAAGAAAAAGACAAAGCTGTACCTGCTAATTCTGAAAAAACAGGGAGTGCTATTAATGTAACCCCAATAGACAATACAAATGCTACCAGCGACATTAATAATGATTCACCCAAAAACTGTTTTATCAATGCTGATTTTTCTGCACCCAATACTTTCCTCACTCCTACTTCAGCAGAACGTTTGGAAGAACGTGCTGTTGCCAGATTCATAAAATTGATACAGGCAATGAGTAAAATAAAAACTGCAATAGAAATTAATATGTACAGATAAGTGAGATTACCGCTGGGTGTGGGGTTGCCTTCAAAATCTGGTTGTAAATGAATATCTCTGAGATTTACTAAAAATTGTTTCTTACTAAAACCAGCTGTTTTTAAATCCGCAGCAGCATACTTCTTTATAAAGGCCGGAAACTTTGCCTCGAGTTTTGCAGCATCTGCTCCGGGTTTAAGCATCAGGTAGGTAAGAAACATATTGTTGTTTACAAAATTCGCTCCTTGTTGTTTTACATATTCTTCCATTGAACCTCCTTTGAAGGCAAGAAAAAAATTAGCATTGAGATGAGAGGGTTTAGTACTTTCTTTAAATACTCCCGTAACGGTAAACACCACATCCCCTCCCGTGAGGTTACTGCCAACCGTGATATTTTTATTCAATGCAGGTTGGTTACCAAAAAACTTTTTTGCTATTTTTTCTGATAGTACAATTGACTTTGGATTGTTTAATGCAACAGCGGGATTACCTTCTGCAAACTCATAAGAAAACACATTAAAGAAAGCTGAGTCTGCAATAAACCCTTTGGGCTCATAAAAAGTTTGTGGTGCTCCTTTTTCAGGATTGTAGCGCATTAATGTTTTTTCTTCTGTAAAAATGCTGAGGAGTTTTGTATTGGCCTGTACTTCCGGAAACTCCTGCTGCATGGTTTGTCCCAAAACAAATGGGGTGCCCGGCGTATTATTCTCTTTTCCTTCTCTGATAAAAGTTGTACCAAGCTGGTAAATTTGATCGCTGTTTTTTACATGTCTATCGTAACTGTTTTCATGCACTACATATATTACATTAAGCATACAGGCAGCCAGCCCAACGGTTAATCCAAAAATGTTGATTGCTGTTGCGGTTTTATTTTTTAGCAGGTTGCGCCAGGCGATTTTAAAATAGTTTTTAAGCATAAAGCCCCCTCCATCTCCCCCAAAGGGGAGGGTTTTGAAACACTCCGAAAAATGAATAGTCATTTGTAAGAGTGAAGATTTTAAAAGATTGTTTCATGTAAGTCTATCATTAGTCAGGCTGTTCCAAAGTCCCCCTTAGGGGGATTTAGGGGGCCTTATTCGGTTCTTAAACTTTTAATAGGATTTATTAATGCTGCCCTTATTGCTTGATAGCTTACCGTTAGCAGCGCTATTAATAATGCAGCAACACCTACAATAATAAATACCAACCAACCTATATCAATTCTATATGCAAAATCCTGCAACCACCTATTCATTATCCATGCTGCAATCGGCGACGCAATGAGTACAGCAATCGAAACCAGTTTCAGAAAATCTTTTGAAAGTAATGCAGCTATCGTAATGGAAGAAGCACCCATTACTTTTCGTATACCTATCTCTTTGGTACGGGATTCCATCATAAAAGTGGTTAATCCAAAAAGACCAAGGCAGGCAATCACAATGGCCCAAATGGAGGCAATCGTAAATAAGCTGCTATACTGTTGCTCAGTTACATACTGCTTATTAAAATTTTCATCGGCGAAAAAATATTCATAGGGGTTACCATTAAAATAATTTTTATAGATTGACCCTAATGATGCAATGCTCCTTTGCATATTACCCGGAGAAAGCCGAATACTGAAATAGGAACTGTTGTTATTGGGATAAAAAATAATTGGTTCAATGGAAAGTTGCAGCCCGGTATGATGATAGTCTTTTATTATTCCTATAATTTCAAAGTCTTTGCCATCCCATTTTATTTTTTTAGCAATGGCATCTTCAGCAGAAACAAATCCTAATTGTGAAGCTGCCCGTTCATTCATCATTAGTTTTGTTTTTTGATTGCGTGTGCCACTGCAATCTTCTATCGTACAATTTCTACCGGCTTTCAATGTTACCTTGTATGTATCAAGATACCGGTCATCAATATCCATTATCGCATAAGTCTTTAATTCATCCCCCGTTTTTGAATTCGATTGTGTTATACCTGCTGTACTGTAATTATAGCCACTTCCCGGTACACTGCCACTTAAACAATATTGCTTTACAAAATTTTGTTGGGCTATCGCATTCCAGAAAGCTGTTCTTCTTTCTTTATAAGTACTATCTCTTCCTATTTGAGGACCTCTGATTACTACTAACTGCTCAGTACTAATTCCCAGGTTTTGGGTTTGCATATAGTTCAATTGTCTGTAAATAATAACGGTTGATAAAATAAGTGCAATGGAAATAGAAAACTGCGTTACCACCAACGTTTTGCGAAGAAAAGATCCTTTTGTTGATTTATTTAAGCGGCCCTTTAATGTTTCGATCGGATTAAACCGGGCAAGTGTATACGCAGTATAGGCACCCGACAATAATGAACCTGCTATAATAAACATCAATCCCGTTAACCAAACCGAGGCAGCGCCTAAGGTTTGAAGTGATAAATTTTTTCCGGTAACCGAATTAAATAAAGGCTGCAATAGATAAACTAAAAGAATAGCGAGTGCAACACTCAATAAGTTCACCAATAAAGATTCACCTAAAAACTGAATGATAAGTGATTTTTGAGAAGCACCAATTACCTTTCGTACACCCACCTCGTTGGCCCGCTTAAGTGTATTGGCTGTTGAAAGATTAATATAATTGAACCATGCAATAGCCAGAATCAACAAAGCAACGGCAGTTAGAATATATATATAGTTGAGATTGCCAAAGGTTGGATAGGTATCACTTAATGAGGCCGGAAGGTGCATAGTGGCTAATGGTTGTAATCGAAATCGAACACCATCTTTATTTTCTTTTAGCTTCTCCCGAAGGCCGGTTAGCTTTTCTTCAACCTGTTTATAATTTGCTTCTTTATTTAATAAGAAAAATGTACTTACAAATTGAGAGCTTAAATTATCAAGCGCGGCCCAGGAATTATCATTCAGGTTAGCGGAGTTTTTAAGCGTTTCTAAAGAAAAAATCATATCCAACTGTATATCCGAATTGTCGGGTTTTTGGTAAACTCCCGTTACCGTATACAATACAGTTCCAAACTGATTAAAAAGTGTAATTGATTTGCCGATGGGGTTTTCCTTTCCAAAATGCCTGGTAGCAGCAATGCTGGATATAAATACAGTATTCGTTTTATTTAAGGCGTTGGGCTTACCCGAAATTAATTTAAAACTGAAAAAACTGAAAAAATTTGCTTCTCCATACCCAATATTGGTTTCCCGAAAGGGTTCCTTGTTTTCACCTTCACCTCTTGCAATTCCTTCTGCCATACCATCTGCAATCCGGCAGTATTCTTTAATTTCCGGAAAAATTTCTTTTGCGCGTTGTGCCCATCCCGGTTCTACATCTGCCCATGTTTTGCCAATCTTATCTTCATTAATTAACCGGTATATATTTGGAAGGTTTGCATGAAATGTGTTTACGCTTTTCTCGTAACTAACGTACTCGAGTATCAGTAGAAAAGCAGCAATACCCATTGCCAATCCTGCTATATTGATAGAACTATATAGCTTATTGCGCCAAAGATTCCGAAAAGCAATTTTTAAATAATTTGTAAGCATGCTAACATTTTTAAAACTTCTCTATTTAAAAAGTTTGTGGTTTGCAGTTTATGCCCGCCCGGATGACTCGGTGGACGGGGTTTGTAGTTCTTTACTTCGCAAACACATATTTAATAATAAAAGCACTTACTTGTAACAGGTTATTTTAAGCTTCAGCAACGATAAACTACAAACTATAAACTATAAACTACAAACTATAAACCACAAACTTCTCTTATTCACTTCTCAAACTATTAACCGGATTACTAACTGCTGCGCGTACTGCCTGAATACTCACTGTTAGCAATGCTATCAACAAAGCCATTCCTGCAGCAATCGCAAATACTGCCCAACCAATTTGAATCCGGTACACAAATTCTTCCAGCCATTTACTCATTCCCCAATAAGCAAGCGGCGAAGCAATAAGTATGGCAATGGAAACCATGATCACAAAATCTTTGGTAAGTAGTGCAACCAGGTTTGGAACCGTAGCACCTAATACTTTTCGTATACCTATCTCCTTTACTCTTTGTTCGGCAGCAAAAGAAACCAGTCCCCACAAGCCTAAGCAGGAAATCAGCATAGCGAGAATAGAAAATAATCTAAAGAGGCTATATAACCTTGATTCAGATTTGTACAGATTATTCAGTTGCTGATCTAAAAAATTAAATTCAAAAATTCCTTTTGGAAATACTTTTCTCCATTGAACATTTAATAAGGCTATCGTTTCGGGAATAGTTGCTGCCGGTTTGATCTTAATACTAGCGGTAGCATATTCTGGTGCCGATTGAACAATCAACGTCGATCTAATTGGCTCCCGTAAAGAACCCACATTAAAATCGGATACCACGCCAACAATATCGGCCGTCCATCCATTCATTCCAAACCAAAACTGTTTACCGATAGCCTCCGCGTTTGTACCCAATTTTAATTCCTGTACTAACTTTTCATTTACCACCACTTTCGCAAATCGCTTCCCTTCGGGTAAACTTTGGGATGCGCCAGTTGTATCGGCAGAAACAAAAAATCGACCCGACTTTAATTGTAACCCATACATTGAACAATAATGATCGTCGGCAATGATCAAGGTTACATCTTTTCGGTTGGGATCGTCTCTTCCTATTGTACTCATAATTGTTCCCCAATGTCCGCCGGTTCCGGGAACACTGGTAGAAAAAGAAAAATCTTTTACAAAAGGCATCTTTGACAGTTCACTGCTGAATAAGGATACATTCTTATTTTCAGGTATGGGAAGAATGATGGTATTTTCTTTAAGGAATCCTAAATCCTTATTCTGAAAATAATTCAATTGCTTTCCCATTAATAATACAGCAATGAGCAAACAAACGGAAATAGTGAATTGCGTAACTACTAACCCTTTTCGTAACCAGGAAGATTGAGGTCCTGAATGTGCTGAACCAGCTTTCAATGTAATTGCTGGTTGAAATTTAGCAATTAACCATGCCGGATATAAACCGGCTAAGATCGCTGTAATAAATATACCAATCAATAATGCGCTTATCAATCCCGGTGAATGAAGTATATCAAATGTTATTTGTTTTTCAACAAGGTTGTTAATATACGGCAATGATAATTTTACTATAATAATTCCAATAATAGCAGCCACAGAAACAAGCAACAAGGACTCCTGTAAAAATTGGTTGATCAATTGAAATTTTCCGGCACCAACTGATTTACGAACACCAACTTCTTTTGCGCGGGTAAGCGCTTGTGCTGTTGAAAGATTTACAAAATTGATGCAAGCCAATAATAAAACGGCCAACCCAACTGTTCCAAAAAACCATAGCCATTTATTATTAATAGCCGTTACCCATTGTCCGCCGCCACCATATTTAGTATTAAAATGTACATCGCTTAATGGTTGAATTTCCAATTCGCACCGCAAATCTTTTCCCAAATACGCTTCCTTATTAACTGTTCGATCATAGATACCCTGCAATCCTGCATTTAATGCTTTCGATGGTTGAGTACCTTCGGGTAATACAATAAATGTAGAACCGCCCGAGGTAGAACCATAATGGGTGAGACTGGTACCGAGGTAGGATTCATCAGCAGAAAAAGACATTAGTAATGTAGCAGGCAAATGCGTATTACCCGGAAAATCTTTTATTACACCGGCCACTGTAATATTAAATTTTTCTTTATATAAAAAAACTTTCCCCATCGGATCTTCATTGCCATAATATTTTTTTGCAAGGCTTTCGGTAAGCAAAGCCTGGTAAGGTTTTCGCAATGCTTCGTGCCCGTTACCTTTTATCATTTCTACATCAAACACATCCAGAAATTCGGGATCAGTCATAATAATCCTTTCTTCTTTAAATCTTTTTTGGGGATTAATTTCAATCATCACATTGTATGGATGATGAATATTGGTAACCTGTTCAATACCGGTAATATCTTTCCGTATCTGTTCGGTCAATGGAAAAGGAGTCGAATAATTAAATTCTTTCTTTCCAAAATCTACCCATACCTGGTTCACCCGGTAAATTCTGGATGCTTTTTTGTGATATCCATCAAAACTTAATTCATACTTAATAAATAACCCAATCAATAAACAGGTGGTAATACCAATGGTAAGTCCAACCACATGCAAAAATGTATTTAGCTTTTGACGGCTAAAACGACGAAGGATAAACGAAAGGTTGTTATTAGTCATAGCAGCTCCTCCTTCTTTCCGCCAATTGGCGGAGATTTTTTGTAACACCAGAATTAAACGGCCCCTTTCTTCTCTCCCGGAGGGGAGTGGTGGCAGGCACCCGAAATAATTATATCAGGCCCCTTCAATTCCCCCAAAGGGGGAAGGTTGGTAGCACCCGAATTAATTACATCTTTATTCTGGTGTAAGTGAAATATTTATTTTTATAAAGAACTTTTAAAATTTAAACAGGATACATTTTATAGTGCTCTTACCTAAGCCCCCCTTCGGGGGGTTGGGGGGCCGGGCCGCTCTATTCACTCCTCAAACTTTTTACAGGGTTCATCATCGCTGCCTTTATAGCCTGGAAACTTACTGTTAAAATGGCGATAAGAATAGCAGCTATACCAGCCAGTAAGAAGATCCACCAATTGATTTCAACCCGATATGCAAAATCCTGCAGCCACTTACTTAAAGCAAACCAGGCTATTGCCCATGCAATAACAATTGAAATAATAACCAGCTTAACAAAACTACCAGAGAGCAAAGCCGCAAGGCTACCTACACTTGCTCCCAATACTTTTCGAATACCTACTTCTTTTGTTCTTTTTTCTGCCGAATAAGAAGCAAGTCCGAACAGCCCCAGGCAGGCAATAATAATTGCCAACAGCGCCAATACTGTAACGGTTTTACTTACCTGATTATCGGCACGATACAATTCCTGAAAATGATCGTCCAGAAATTGATATTCGAAAGGAATATCCGGAACCAGTTTTGTCCAGATTGATTTAATATAATTGATTGCTTCCTGCGATTTACCCCCATTTATTTTAACGGATAATTCACTGAATCCAAAATCTGTTTGATTGAAAATGCAGAGTGTTTCAATTTTATGATGCAGAGAATTAAAATTGAAATCTTTTGCGATACCGATGATTCTACCGGAAGAATCCATTCCGCCGAAACCAAACATTTTACCAACTACGGATTCAAGCGGCGCTTTCGGATCGTCTTTTAGTAATTCCTTTGCGAGTGATTCATTAACAATATATGTATTGCCATTTTCAGAAGGCTCGCTGCTGAAATTTTTTCCAGCTACCAGTTTAATATCGTAAAGACTAATATAATCATGATCAACCACTACCTGCGAAGTCGCTAAATCCCGAACAGGACCCTTGCCATGATAGATAACACCTGTTTGGTGCAAGTTGTTACCAAGCCGTTGCGTGGATGCTGAAACACTTTTAATAAGTGTGTTACCGAGTAAATCTTGTTTCAATGTTTCATATTTTCGGGTAGCCGTGTTATTAAGAGGTATTACTATTACCTGATCCCTGCTAAAACCAGGGTCTTTTTGTTGCATAAACCGAAGTTGCTTTACAGCAAACACCGTTGCAATGATTAGGAATACAGCGCCCGTAAATTGTGTAACCACCAGCATATTTCTTAACAGCCCTTTTGAGGAACCTCCTTTTAAAGCATTTTTTAATACCTCCACCGGCTGGAAAGAAGATAAATAAGCGGCAGGATAAATACCCGCTAATATTCCAATAACAATAGTTCCTGCCAGCAATGCAGGAAGTAACCATAGTTTAGAAAACAAGGGAAGGCTCAACTCCCGTTGGCTCAACGCCGATGCAGCGGGTAAAAATAATAAAGCCAACCCAATAGCAAGTATAAGCGCTAATGAGGCTATCAATATTGATTCAATCAAAAACTGAGCAGCCACCTGGCCCCTTTTGGCGCCAATTGATTTACGTACTCCTACTTCTTTCGCCCTTCCGGCAGAACGCGCTGTTGAAAGATTCATGAAATTAATACAGGCAATTACCAATACAATTAATGCTATTACAGAAAATATATAGGTATATCTTTTATCAAACTTTTGATAATTCACGTAATCATGTGTGATAGAAGATGAGTTTGCATGAATCTCTTTTAAAGGTTGTAAGAATAATTCATAAAATTTCCGGTTTTCATCCGACATATGCCGCTTTAAATAGTCAGGAAATTTATTTTCCATCAACTTAATATTGGTACCAGGTGCCAATTCCAGGTAAGTAATCAGCCAGTTTCCTCCCCAGTTATTCATCATTTCCGGATCATATATTGTACTGAATGAAATTAATCCGCCAAATTGCATATGCGAATTATCAGTGATATTTTTTAAAATACCTGTTACTGTAAAAGAAAGTGTATCTCTATCGTAGCGGCGTACTATTTTCCCCATTGGGTCCTCTTTACCGAAAAGTTTAGCAGCACTTTCTTCAGTAAGCAATAAGCTATTGGGATTCTGCAATACCGAGTTTCGATTTCCTTTTACCAATTCAAAATCGAAAAGCTGAAGAAAGGTAGAATCAACAATATATACATTGGGTAATACTATCCGATTTTCTCCCACACTTAGATTTACTTTTTCGTTGTTCCGAACCCGCGTTACATTTATTACTTCAGGAAACTCCTGCTTTAAGGTAGTAGCCATTGGATACATTGACAATGCCACATTTTGTGGAGCTACCATACCTGGATAATTCTGTACCTCATTGAGGCGGTAAATATTTTTTTTATGAATTCCATCAAATGCTTTTTCATAAAATACAAACACCATAATTACAATACAGGCTGCAATGCCAATTGCAAGGCCAACTATATTAATAGCTGAAAAAACTTTGTTTTTCCAAAGATTTCGCCACGCTATAGTGAAATAATTTTTGATCATAATCGAATTTTTTTAAAACATTTCCTATTGCTAGTTTGTGGTTTATAGTTTATGGTTTGTAGTTCCTTAACTGTGTAAATGCGAAACAAATAGCGACCTTTTACTATCAATAAGTTATTTCAGGGTTTCTGCAACGATAAACCACAAACCATAAACCACAAACTTCTCTTACTCGCTCCGCAAAGATTTAACCGGGTTCGTCATTGCCGCTTTAATGGCTTGCGAGCTTACAGTCAATAAAGCAATCAATATTGCCAATGAACCAGCCACTACAAATACCCACCACTTAATAGTAATATGATAAGGATAATTTTGTAACCAGGAATGCATAGCCCAAAAACCTAAAGGTGCAGCAATCAAAAACGCAACCAATACCAATTTTAAAAAATCAATAGAAAGTAGCCTGGTGATTGTTATTACCGACGCACCCAATACTTTCCGAACACCAATTTCTTTAATCCTGTTTTCGGCCATATAACTTGCAAGGCCAAATAAGCCCAAACAGGAAATGATAATAGTCAGAATTGCAAAAAGGCTTGCAAGGGTAGCTGTTCTTTTTTCGTTTCCAAATTTTTTCGCATATTCTTCGTCGGTAAACCTGTAATTGAATGGATACTGCGGGTTGTATTTTTTGAATATTGCTTCAATAGTCGCCATATTCTTGGAAGTTGTATTCTTATCATTCAACTTCATTTGAATTACGTTAAACCATCCTTTTGCACCTGCAATAAACATAGGATCAATAGGGCGATAGGGAGATCTTAATATAAAGTCTTTAACTACTCCTACAATATGCCAGTCTATCCCCATGTCTTTTACAACTTGTCCAATGGGCTCTTTGAAACCCATCACTTTTACGGCCGATTCATTTAACAAAGCGGCTGATGAATCTGTTGGATAAGCGGCCAGGTTAAGATCTCTTCCTGCAACAATTTGCATTCCGGTTGTTTTAGCAATCGCATCATCGGCAATATAACGGTCAATTACGCGCTTGTCCTGAGGATCTTTCCCCTGCCATTCGATACCCCATGTATTACTCCAACCTTCGGTTATGGGTGCACTCGTTTTGGACACCGACAATACAGCACCAGAAGCAATGATTTCGTTTTTAATAAGCGTATAATTTTTCTCAACATCGCCTTCCATAAAATGATAGACCAGGTTATCACGCGAATAACCTACTTCTCTATCCTGAGCGTTTTTCATTTGCTCTCTTACAACAATCGTTGCAATGATCAATAAAATGGCAAAGGTGAATTGACTTATCACTAAAATTTTTCTTGGGGTAATTAAGGAACTGGAAGCTTTGAAGGTTCCTTTGATAACAGCTACCGGCCGAAAAGAAGATAGGTAAAGAGCAGGATAACTTCCGGCTAATAATCCGGTAGTTATTATAAACGCCAAACCAAAGAACCAGAAATAGGTATTCGAAAATGGCAAGTAAAGTTGTTTGCCCACCAGGGTATTGAAAGAGGATAAGGAAAGCTGAACAATGACCACTGCAACTATGCCGGCAATTAAAGTAAATAGTATAGACTCACCCAGGAACTGTGCAATCAATGAACCTTTTTGCGCGCCAACTACTTTTCGTACGCCTACTTCTTTTGCACGCTTTTCACTTCGTGCTGTACTCAAATTCATAAAGTTTATACAGGCGATCAGTAAAATAAAAGATGCAATGATTCCAAATATGCGAACTATTTCAATTCGCCCGCCCGCTTCCTTACCATTTTCAAATGTTGCATATAAATGTGAGCGGGAAACGGGATAAAGAAAAGTTTCTATTTTAGGATCGCCTTTATCATACTTAACACGCATCGTTTTTATCTTGGGTTCGATGGCTGCAAGACTTGCATTTTCCTTTAATTGCACATAGGTATCCACTGAATTGTTACCCCATTCATTGTCATCCCATCCTTTACGTCTTGCATAAGACCAGGGCAATAAGAATTCAAATTCAAATTTTGTATTCGATGACTTATTTGCCGTTACCCCGGTTACAGTAACGTTCTCACTATTATCAATTTTGATTATTTTACCCAAGGGGTCTTCATTGCCAAATAATTGCTTCGCTAATTTTTCAGTTAAAACAATTGAGTAACTACTATTTAAAACCGAAGCAGCATTACCTTTTAACAGACCGAAGGAGAATAGTTGAAAAAAATTGGAATCAACAATATTCCCACGGGCACTCATCCGTTTATCATCCAGGCTAAATAACACCGGAGGCATAAAATTTACCCGAACTGCTCTTTCTACTTCAGGGTAATCAGTTTGTATGGCCAGCGCCATTGGTTTTGGCGTATTGTTCCAGCAGTTGATTTTACCTTCCTGCTCATATCTATTCCAGGCCTGGTAAATAGTATGCTGATTTTTATAGAATCGATCAAAGCTCAGCTCGTCTTGTATCCATAATATAATAAGGATTGCGGCAGCCATACCAATAGAAAGGCCTGCAATATTCAAAAAAGAAAAACTTTTTTTTCTTTTTAAATTTCTCCAGGCGATGATGAGATAGTTTTTGAGCATGACAGGATTTTTTTAACCTTACCTAATTCTTTCCACAGATAATTGCGAAACAGATAGCTAACATTTATTATCAATAATTTATTTTTAGGCTTTAAAACAACCATAAATCACAAACCATAGATTTCAAGCTTCTTTTATTCACTTCTTAAACTTTTCACCGGATTAACAATTGCCGCGCGAATTGCCTTATACCCCACCGTTACCCAAGCAATAACCAATGAAACAATAATAGCCAGTGCAAAAACACCTATTCCAATGTCGATTCTGAATTGAAAATTTTGTAGCCATTTACTCATTATATACCATGATAACGGTGCTGCCAATACAAATGCAATGGCGATTAATACTGTAAACTCTTTTGAAAACATGAACACTATATTGCCAATAGATGCTCC
>JANNEK010000300.1:0-4506 GCA_031378605.1 Chitinophagaceae bacterium
TTCCCACCCGTTTGCTCCCAAATTTCAGGCCCGGTACTTTCATAATGCGCAAGTCGGTTCGCCAGATTATCATACTGATTGCAATGAAATGAATTAGGTACTTCCTTCGATAATCTTTTAGCTACACTATAATAACTTTTAGGATCCTCGGGTAATACGTTTGTTGGACAAACAATCACTTCGGCACCAACTGCTTTTAGTATATCTGCTTTTTCTTTCGATTGTTTTTCGGTAGTTACAAAAATACATTTGTATCCTTTAACGCAGGCTGCAAGTGCAAGACCCATTCCGGTATTACCGCTGGTTCCCTCAATGATAGTGCCACCCGGCTTTAACTTACCTTCTTTTTCAGCGACCTCAATCATCTTCAGCGCCATCCGGTCTTTTATGCTATTACCCGGGTTAAAATAATCTACTTTGGCAACAACTTCACAGGGAAAATCTTTTGTGATTTTATTTAGCCGAATCATTGGCGTATTGCCAATTGTTTCGAGAACGTTATTCTTAATATTCATACCTATTATTATTCTCTGCAAAGATAAGTTTTTAGAATGGAGAAGCGTTTGGAGAAAATCCAGGAGTTTCACTTTGTGAAAAGCTTATACTATACTAATGAACTATTCGGAAAGCATTTGTTAGCTACAATATTTCTTTTACGGATATTTTAATAATTATTTGATATAACAATAGTAATGCCCGGATTGTTGCTCGAATAAAAAGTCGGGTTTATGCAATTTAATGCCGGGGAAATTTTTCGCCTGGTTTTTATCTAACAACTAAAAAAAACGAGAGTTTTCCACATCATTCGATATTTGCACGGTTTTTGTAATTTCTGAGCATCTGGATTTATTCAACCCACCCCACTTTCCTTAGACCGTACCAAGCCAGTTAATCATAAAAACTAACACATGGGAAATACAATTACCCGAAGGGAATTATTTGGTATAGGCAAACCTGCTGCTATTTCAACTAACATCATTGATTCGGTAAGAACGTACAGCGGATTAACTCCCTACGCAGGGCCGTGGACAGAAATCGAAATTTTACATTTATTAAGAAGGGCAACCTTTGGCGCTACCGTAGCAGATATAAATTTGCTAAAGACAAAATCAATAACGGAGGCCATTGATCTTCTGATTGACAATCCCGAATTACCAACTACCAAACCAGTTAATAATTATTCCAAAGACTTTAATATTCCTAATCAAACTGTAGATACACAGGGTTGTTTATTAGGTAATAATTGGGTGGATCATATTCCGCCAACGAATTGGGAATCGGATAATGACCTTGGCTCGCTTGAATTTTACCGATGTGTTTATTCTTTTATACCCTGGTGGTTTGGAGAATTGATCAGTCAGAAAATGCATGTGCTGGAGAAGATCAATTTATTTTGGGCAAATCATTTTAGTACCATCGAGGAAGACTTACAGCAAGGCAAAGCATTATGGAGGTATTATTCAACACTTCGTTCCAATTCAATTGGAAATTTCCGAACATTAATTAAACAGGTTACTGTTGACCCACATATGCTCTTTTTTCTCAATGGCCATTACAATACAGCCAATGCTCCTGATGAAAATTATGGAAGAGAATTACAGGAATTGTTTACCGTAGGCAAAGGGCCGGGTAGCGGATATACAGAAGCGGATGTGCAGGCATCTGCAAAAATTCTTACCGGGTGGCGGCGAAAAACAGAAATCAATGGAACCTACACTTCTTCTTTTGATAATACAAAACATAGTACAGGCAATAAACAATTTTCTGCTTTTTATGGTAACCGCTTAATTACCGGTAAAACAGGCGCTGCTGGCGCTACGGAAACAGATGATTTGATTGATATGATTTTACAAACACAGGAATGTGCCTTATATATTTGCCGTCGGCTGTATAAATGGTTTGTTTATTACAAAATTGATGCAACTACAGAAGCAACTGTAATTGTTCCGCTTGCCGAAATTTTTAGAAATAACAATTATGAAATTGCTCCGGTTTTAAAAGCCTTGTTTAAAAGCGAACATTTCTTTGATTCGGTTAACTATGGCTGTATGATTAAAAGCCCGGTAGACATGTACGTTGGTATGTTGCGTGAATTTAAAGTAGTATTGGCTGATACTCCTATTGACCGTAAATACCGTCACTGGCGTTATTTTAAAGACCGGTGCGATGCATCCAATCAGCGCATTGCTGATCCGCCAAATGTTTCGGGTTGGACAGCCTACTATCAAGAACCAATCTATTACAGAGCATGGATAACTTCCGATACGATTAATAAAAGATTAAAAGCATTGAATGACCTCAGTAAGCCAGGGGTTACTATTGACACTGTTAAAATTAAAATCAATTCAGTCGCCTTTAATCTTTTGTTCCCATCACCTTCCGATCCAAATGCAGTAGTCAGGAATTTTATTAATTACTTACTTCCACAAGATCTATCTCAATCTCAGAAAGACTATATGAAAAGTATTTTACTTAGTAATCAATCGGCCGATTTTTACTGGACTAACGCATGGAATGCCTACATCGGAAATCCTGCGGATACTATGGCGGAAAATATTGTGCGAACCAGGCTTGATACGCTCATCAATTATATTACCAGCCTTGAAGAATATCAATTGTGCTGATTGACGCTATCAATGCTTAATAAATTCCAATTATTTTTTTGTGAATAGCAACCTTGATAATTTGGAATCCATTTAAAATAAATTTTACGATTAAAATAAATTAATTATGAAGCGCAGAGAATTTCTAAGAACGTCAACAGTTGCTGCAGCTCCTTTATTACTAAATGGATTTCCATTAACGGCAGAAGCTACCAATCCATTACTTGAGTTAATTGCATTGGGTAGTTTGCAGAATGGACGTAAGTTGATCATTATACAATGCAACGGTGGAAATGATGGATTGAATACGGTTTTTCCCCGCGATCAGTATGGCAAACTGTTGGCGGCGCGTCCAGATCTGCTCATGCCTGAAGCATCTATTCTCGCACTGAATGGATTTAACGCAACTGGTTTGCATCCTGCCCTGACAGAGATGAATACAATGTTCAATAGTGGTTTGCTGAACATTACTCAAAGTGTAAGCTATCCCAATCCTAATTTCTCACATTTCAGGGCAACCGATATTTGGTTTACCGGATCAGCCTCCAATGTAGAGTTGAATACAGGTTGGGTCGGTCGGCATCTCAATGAAGAGTTTCCCAATTTTCCTGATAATTATCCGAATACTACAATGCCCGATCCTCTCGCTGTTCAAATCGGATCGCAAGCTTCGATCATGACCCAGGGCCCGGGAATTAATATGTGTATGACCGTTAGTAACCCGGCCTCGTTTTATAATCTCGTTAATGGGATTTTAGATCCGGCTCCTGCTTCACCTTACGGAAATGAGCTTACATATGTACGTGATATCAAACGGCAAAGTAATGCCTACAATAACGCAGTAAAAAATGCGTACAATGCGGCAACTACGTTGAGTACAAGGTATCCAACAAGTAATTACCTGGCCGATCAATTAAAAATTGTAGCACGTTTAATTAAAGGCGGATTGAAAACACCTGTATTTGTAGTAAATCATCAGAGTAGTTTTGATACCCATAGTAACCAGGTGGATGCTGCCGATAGAACCAAAGGAAATCATGCAACGATGCTCTCGGCACTTTCAAAAGCCATTGATGCGTTTCAGGATGATATTCAATTAATGGGAAAAGAAGATCTGGTATTTGGAATGACTTTTACGGAATTTGGCCGTCGAATTAAAGCCAATGCAAGTTTAGGAACTGATCATGGAGCCGGCGTGCCGATGTTTTTCTTTGGAAAAAAAGTAAACCCTGTTGTATTAGGTAATAATCCTGCCATTCCAACGGTGACCAACACCAATGATAATGTGGCTATGCAATTCGATTTTCGAAGTGTTTATTATACGGTGTTAAAAAAGTGGTTTGAGTTAACTCCTGCGCAACTTACCAGCGTGATGTTTGAGCCTTATCCAGAGGTAGATATTTTTAATGCAACAGTATCATTGCCCGTTAATTTTTTATCGTTTAAAGGAAGATGGTCCGATACCAATTCCACCGAATTAACCTGGGTAGTTGATGAAGAATCGAATATTGAAGCGTACGAAGTAATGCGTTCTATAAATGGAGCCGACTATTCAAAAATTGCTACGGTAACTGCCTCTAATTCTTCGCTGAAACACAGTTATACCTTCGAAGATAAAAACGCTGATCGTAATATATATTATTACCGCATTCGTATCATCGAGATTAATGGAATAACCAAAAACTCAGAAGTGATTCTTCTACGAAAAAATAATCAGCGGCTTCCGCTAAAAATGAAAGTAATGCCCAATCCAATAATTGATGCATTTACCCTGGCTTTTGAAGACAAAATTAATGGAGTAATGACCGTGCGATTAATAGATATGAGCGGACGTGAAGTTTGGAAACGTGTAACAGAGGCATTAGACATCTATAATGTACCCTTGCGTTTAACCGGCCGTTCA
>JANNEK010000310.1:0-42710 GCA_031378605.1 Chitinophagaceae bacterium
ATGCATCCTGTAATTGTTGAATTTCTTTCTTATCAATACTGGTTGTTCCAAAGTCGAGCTCCTGCATATTATTGAACGAATACAGTTCTTTCGGAATAGCAGAAAGAGATTCCTTAGAAAGATTCAGCTTGCAAACATTAGAAGCTCCGGCTGCTAACGCTTCCTTTAATGAATAATAAGTAATATCACAAATAGATGGGTCATTGGCGCTGTTATTGGGGATATCAACATTTGGCAGGCTGGTAGAAACCTTTATATAATCCCGGTCAAAAGGAGTACCATTAAACTCAGCATTATCCCACTTAATGTTGGTTAATCTATTAAGTTCGTTGTTTTGTTGTATTAAGGAGTATCGATAGGATCTTACTAATTCGACGTTTCTCGAGTTTACTTCAATAGTAAGTGTATATTTCTTGTTTGCGTTAAAAGTATTGCCGATACCTTTTTTAATTGTATTGATCTTCGATTGCTCCGTGGAGGTATAAGATTTCATATTAAGTGGAACATAAATGATAGCTGGATTGCTTTCATAAAATAGTTTCATTTTATTATAAGAATCACAATTGGTAGCCGCCTCTGCTTCGGTTTCGTTATTAAATTCCTGTTGGCATACCGACAATTCAAAAGAGGTAGTCTGAATATTTCTTAAGGCAAATACACTGAAGGTTCGATCACCTTTTACAATAATTTTTAATTTATTTTCCTTGGAACATACTTTCTGAATCGTATACCTGCCAAATGAATTTTTACTACCCGTTGAATAGAAAATTATTTTTTTAGCAATATCAAAACGAATAAAGCGATTGTTGGTGCTTCCCGACCAAATCTCGGATATTGATGCAGGTATTGAATTGAGGGCAATATTGGTGCAGGGTTCTTTTGAATAATCGGTTAGGTTTAAAAACAATATTGGTACGGCAGGTGGTATTCTTTTTTCTTCAACGTACTCGGTATTGATCGAAAGACCTGTTTGTAGTTTAACGGACGATGCCAATGACGTATAGATCGATTCATCTTCTCTCGAATAATAAACCAGCTTAGATGAATCGGTAAATGAACCAAACTCAGCAGAAACAACATACGATACTGATAAACTATTAATAAGTTGATTTACCAGATTGGAAGCAATTTTATTATTATATCTTAAATAAAGCGGTGGTTTTGCAGAACTTGTTTTGCATAGGCCACGTAACTGTAATAAAGTAGTGTCGCTTTCAAGTGCAAGATCCAAAGCCACACTCTTATTTTCTCCCACATCCAATCTAACGGTATAATTGTTTCTATTGCCCTGGAAACCGTTAACAGAGATTTCGCCAATTCCATTTTTGTTAAATGAAATCGGAAAACTATCCGGCAAAGCAAAAAAACTAGCTTTTATAGTGGAGTAAAAAGAATCAGTATTTTTTATACAACTATCAGCGTTTAAACGGAAGAAAAGTTTTTGGTTAAGATTTGTATTGGCAATACTGAGTTTGATGGATTTTGCAAAAGTTGAGTTTACTATTTTGTTACGATTTAAAAACAACGCCACCGTTAGTAGCAGGATACCTAAGCTTATATAAAAGGCGCTGAATTTTTTGTTAATCGTTAAAATTTTTTGCCGGTTCTCTAACTTGAAATAGTCTGAAAGCCCGGGGTTATGATTTTTTTGTAAAATAGGTGTTTGCCATTGATCTCCGGCAGGTTTATCGAGATATACTTTTAATGGGCCGTCAAAAATTCTATTTTGTTGCCACCGGATTTTAAATTCATTTTCTGCTGTTTCAAATTCAGCATATTTTGTATTGTTATTGGCAAATAAGATAAATTGATTGGTAAGCTGCTGTATTTTTTTCTCTTCGCTAAAAAAATAATGATCTTTAAAATAGATGTCTGCAAATTTCAACATTTCTAAAACCTGTGTACGGGCAGCCAATTCGTTTTCTGATTTTAACAACTTTAATAATTCAAGCCTGGTTTTTTCAGGAAAACTTCCATCTTTTATCCAGGGAATACGCACGAGCTTTAATAAGTTGGAATAATTTAATTGCTCCGGTTGAGAATACCTGGTGCAAATAATTTTACCCATCTCAATTAGCATTTCCCATTTCAGCTTTGGATATACGCAAATAGCACATAGCCATTGAAAAAGTATTTCGTTATCCAGGTAGGATCTCAGATCATTTACAGTTGTTAAATCATAAGAGGAGGGTTCATAAAAATGGGTAATAGAGGAAAGGTATTTATCATGCGATAATTGTTTTTCAGTGATCGCTTGCATCAGGCGAATCAATCCTTCAGGGTCTGCCGGCAATAAAATAAAACTTTTCCTGAGAAGTCTTTCACGGGTGCCCCAATCCTTATAGGCAACCGGAGTTAATATACCTTTGAATTCCCATTCCATTAATTTTTCTGTGATTTCTTTATCAAGTACAGGATAGGAAGGATAGATCAGTTGGTCCGCATTCCCTAAAATTAACAAGGTATTTGTTTTATATAACTCAGATAATCGTTGTAATGATATCCCATAAGGATAATTTTCATTTTTGAACAATTCAAATGAACTATAATAAAAACGTTCCAGGTTTATGCTTTCGTCGTTAAGTACTTTGCAGAGGTATTCAAAAAATTTTAGCTGCAGACTTTTCACATTCGATTGATCAATGAGTACCAGGTATTCCTGTTGCTTCATGGTGTTGGTGAATACCAGAGAAGGAATGCCACCCGACCGAATAACCGATTTAATTGTTTTAGGAACATTTAATGCTTCACGATCATCTTCTGTTTTATTGCGCAGCGATCGAAAAAATGGGTTCATTTCAGAATTTCGGGTTACCCATAGTAAGTCTTTGTTTTCGAACGGAACATCGTAAGGTGGTTCCAGTTCCTCTTCGCGAGAAGACTTATCAATTATAACGGATGGATTGATTGAATGCTTCCTGGCCTTTCGATGATTTAAAAAGATAAAAAGAAACGTAAGCAAGGAAAGCAAACCTGCGCCTGCCAGCCACCAGGGATTAATCCTATAATTATTCAGCAATAACCTGGAGCCCGCCGGCAAAGCAGTAAGTTGTAAGCTATTTGTTTCACCGCTGATCTCAAAGCTTGTTTCGACCGGTTCGTTGCATTCATCCTCTTTATTACTTCCATTTGGCGAATAACGAAAAAGATAACTGCCTTCTTTAGTAAACGTATAGGAATAAGTGCTTGCAAGCGTATCTCCCAAATCATTTACGGTCCATCGTCCTTTTTCTAAGGATTGATCTCCGCGAAAAAGTGGTTTTAGAATAACCGATTTTCCTAAAGCTGGTTCTTCTTCTCCGGCAACGGCAATGCCTGTTGCCATTTGTTTACATACCTGCAAATACTGTGTATCTGCCTTAATTATATTTTTATTTTTACCAGAAGCGATTTCAAGAATAATTCTTTTCTTTTCTTCTTTTGTACAAATAAGAGTTGCTTGAACTTTATTCTGTTGTTCCCATCCATTTCCAAAGTCCCATCGAATTCTTACTTTACTGGTATCCGGAATTTTTTTTGAAAAAGATGCACCTGCATTTACAAAAGCAGTATCTCCAATAACTGCCTGATGATAGCTATTGCCTTGGCCATCCTTAATTGAAATACTAAAATCGGGATCAATAGAAGAAATTCTTGTTGTTGTGTATATTGTGAGCGCGCCAATAAGTATTAATGGAAGGAGCCAGGGGGTATATGTTTTCCAATTGGAAGATGTTGTTCGCGCTGTAAGATGTTGTATCGGTTCCTCGCTATTGGTAATTCGAACATACTCATCAAATATCCTATAAAACTTATTTTGCTCTTCCTCACTGGTGGCTATAAGCGGACATAATTTTGTTTTTAGACTGGCCGGATTATCGGTACCGAATTTTTCAACAACTTTTAATAATTCAATGTAGTCATCCGGTTTAATTGAAAAACCTTCTCCTCGTAATAGCTGTGTCAGTTGTTCCAATGGCAGATGTTTTATTGGTACATCTGTCGTCGGACCAGCTACATTTTTTGATGAGCGCTCATTCACCGCTAGAGGCTTTTGTTGGTAATTTTTTCAATATCTTCTTTGCTTTTGAATAATACATTCAGACTGGAATCGTATTTGCGATTATCTTCGGGCGAAGAATAATTTCCAAGTACTTCCTTACCTAGTAACCCAAATTCTTTTAAAACATTCATCCAGTCTAAGAATTCAGATGTTGCTGGTTTTTTATTTACAGATTGTTGCCGGTACTCGGTAAACTTATCGATAGCCTGGTTAATACTTCTATCATAGGTTTCATTACCAATAACCATCCTGTTTCGTGTAATATTCAATAATTTTTCTCTATCAGGGAAGGGAATATGATAAAATACACAGCGTCGCAAAAAAGCATTCGGTAAATTTTTTTCCGAGTTGCTGGTCATAATAATTATGATCCGGGCCTTTGTTTCGGGTTGGCGAATGGTTTGATTCAATTCTTTAATATCAAATTCATAATTTTCGATTTCATTAAGTAAATCATTTGGGAAATCACGGGGAGCCTTATCAATTTCATCAATAAGTACAACACTGCTTTTTGGGGTAGGGCTTAAACTTTGATATTGACGGAGTGTAGAAAGGCAATCAATTTGCGGGCTATTTTTTCCGTGAGCCATTCCAATAGCCAGTCCAAGTGCTCTTAATTCGATAAATTGAGAAGCTGGTTTATCTTCTTTATTTCTAAAATGACTAACGGCATCGTAGTTATAAAAAAGATCGTTGGCCGAGGAGCCCGATTTTGTATTAAATACAAGTACCTTTTCTGCAAAAGAAACCGGATCGTTTTTTGTTTGTTGTTGTAATTGGCTTGCTAAATAGTGTGCAAGCTGTGTTTTTCCCGTGCCCGGTTCTCCGCTTACAACCAACGGTTTTCCAAGTGCAATAGCAATTTCTACTGCCTGTATCAGTGCTGAATCTGCTACATAATTAATGGGATCGTTATTTAGTGCAATGGAGGATAGTTGAATAGTACTCATATATTAACTGTTAAGGATGTCGGTTATTTCTTTATCTTTTTCATTAATGCGTTTAATTAATTGCCGGATGCTTCGTTCGGCAATGTTCATACGAAAAGCAGATGGGAGTTCCTTAAAATGAACATCAAATAATTCGTTGACAGAACCATCGTCTTTCGTAACATAATTCTGTATCCATGTTCTGATATGTGTTTGTTTAATTTTTTCGAAACGGGGCATTACAATAATATGTTTATCACCCATTGCTATGGCGTTCTTAAATACCAATAGTTTACTGGCTCCTTTAATAACTTCTTCTTCAAAATCATCTTCAAAATTGATAAAAAAATACAGGTGCTTGGTAAATGATGTTGATAGAACTTCCTGTTGTATTTCACGAAAAAGTTGTACAAGAAAAGTTGTTTTTTCTTCGCTGAGGCATTCCTGGTCGCAGCTCATTTTCAGTACAAAATTTCCTTCTGGCTGCAACGTTATATCAACCAACAGTTGCTTCAATGAATGGAAAGAAGTATTGGTGTTTAAAAATATTTTATGGTGAAGGTGAACAAGGAAGGCGTCCCGGTTTTTTTCAAATGTTGTATAATGATAGAATTCATCAAAGGCAATGGTTAAAAGATCATTATCGCGGATGCCGAGGGAAAAAATACCACAGCGGTTAACCAGGTTACCTCCCCAATCATCATGGTTCCCATTCGTAATGAAGGTAGCAAAGGGTAATGCTAATTTTTCTTTTGTTAGTTCAAAATCAGTAAACTGCTGGTTGCGGTTACAGCAATATCGAACGTTTTCATCCACTTGTTGTTTATTCATCAATTGACCGCTATTAACAGTCAGAATCATAGATGCTGATACAACATTTACTAATTCCTGCGGAGTAGTAAATCCTTTCGGAGGATAAGTACGTTGTTCACCCACCTTACGCCGAAAATTTAGTAACCCTGTTTTTTTTAATTCAATATCTAAATCTGTTGGATTGTCGTACGGAAACTGTAGATCTCCTTCATTAGCCATAAATACCAATACCTTTTTCCTGCCAGCCATAGCTGTATCAAATTCTAATTCTGTTATCGAACGGTTATGCGGATTTTGCTTATCATCCTTTGGAATGAAACCATAGCGGTTTGCTACTAAAAGAATATAGATATCACATCCTTCAACATCGCTAAGGCATTTTTCGAGAGGCGACATATTTACGCCGGTATAACTTTCCATGCAGGTAAGTGGAAAATCTGAATTGATATAATTAAAGAGCTTTATGACTGCATTGCGATAAGATTCCAAATCGCGAAAAGTGGAGGATAAGTATACTTTTTGCATCTTGCAGCTACTAAGGTTTAACTACTGAAAATTACTGTAATTGAACGGCATGGCAATACCTCAAAGTGGGTAGACTACCATTCGATTAACAAATTGATTGCCTTCCTTGAATAATAATTAATAATTCGTTTGTTTTTAAAACCTGTTGGCATTAATCTTGACTTACAGACAGCCCTGGCTAAAAATGAATTTTTTCAGTAGTTATATGTTATTTTGTCACTGATATAATCGAAAATGAAAGATAATAGTATGTTTTTACAGTCGGAAGAGGAAATGGATTTCATTCCAATAATTCCCTTAAATGAAAACGAAGGAGAGAATGGAGCCGATCTTGTGATCCCCAATGAATTGCCCTTACTTCCGTTACGAAATACCGTTTTATTTCCTGGTGTTGTTTTACCAATAACAGTTGGAAGAGATAAAAGTATCAAAGCAATTACAGACGCTTATAAGGCTGACAAGTTGGTGGGGGTTATTGCACAAAAAGACAGTGCTGTTGAAGATCCGTCAATAAGCGATTTAGAAGAAATAGGTACGGTAGCAAGAATTGTGAAATTGATAAAAATGCCTGATGGTGGCACTACCGTTATTATACAAGGTCGTAAGCGTTTTCGAATGGGGGCAATTGTTTCAGAAGATCCTTATTTTAAAGCGCAAATTATTTTACTCGAGGATGAGGAAGCTCCAAAGGAAGATGATTTTGCAGCCTATGTTGCAAACATAAAAGAGTTGGCCGGACAAATCGTTCAGCTTTCTCCTAATCTTCCAACAGAAGCTTCCATCATCTTAAAAAATATTGAGAACCCATCCTTCCTAATTCATTTTGTTTCAAGTAATCTGAATACCGAGCTGTCGGAAAAACAACAATTACTTACGCTTAATAATTTACAGGCCCGGGCCGATTTGTTAATGAAATTATTACAACGCGAATTACAGTTTGCTGAATTAAAACATAAGGTTACTAGTAAAACCAAAACAGAATTAGATAAGCAGCAACGGGAATACTTTCTGCAGCAACAGATGAAAAGTATTAAAGATGAACTTGGAGGAGATTCCAACGAACGTGAAGTGAAAGAGATGTTGAAAAAAGCTGAAACAAAAAAATGGACCACGGCTGCTAAAGAATTATTTAAAAAAGGAAGTGAGAAACTGGAACGTATGCATCCAAGTACACCCGATTATTCGGTGGTATATAATCATCTTGATCTTATGCTGGATCTTCCCTGGCAGGATTATACAGAAGATCAATATGATTTGAAAAAAGCAAAAAAAATATTAGATAAGGACCATTATGGTATGCAAAAAGTGAAAGAAAGAATATTGGAATATCTCGCTGTACTGAAATTAAAAGGGGATATGAAAAGCCCTATTCTTTGTTTTGTAGGACCTCCGGGGATTGGTAAAACATCGTTGGGGCGAAGTATTGCTGCGGCCATTGGTCGTAAATATGTACGATTGAGTTTAGGTGGATTGCATGATGAAAGTGAAATACGTGGCCATCGAAAAACATATATTGGTGCAATGCCGGGTAGGGTGTTACAATCGATTCGAAAAATAAAATCCTCCAATCCTGTAATGATTTTGGATGAAATCGATAAAGTTGGAAATGATTTTAGAGGCGATCCATCCTCGGCTATGCTCGAAGTATTGGATCCTGAACAGAATCATACTTTTTACGATAACTACCTCGAACTGGAATATGATTTAAGCAAGGTTTTATTTATTGCTACGGCTAATAATATTCAGAATATTCAGCCTGCACTTCGCGACCGGCTTGAAATTATTGATTTGAGTGGATATGCCGTAGAAGAAAAAATGGAGATTGCCAAGCGGCACCTCGTACCCAAACAAAAAGAAGCACATGGCTTAAAAGACATGAATTTTAAAATTGGTGATAAAGTGCTGGAGAAAATAATTC
This sequence comes from Chitinophagaceae bacterium, assembly GCA_031378605.1. Taxonomy (GTDB): domain Bacteria; phylum Bacteroidota; class Bacteroidia; order Chitinophagales; family Chitinophagaceae; genus Endoryza. The sequence continues at coordinate 8,228 of JANNEK010000310.1, forward strand.
AGGATTATACAAGAGAAAGTGGTGTGAGAGAACTTGACAGGCAATTGGCGTCGGTAATGCGTTACGAAGCCAAAGAATTTGTAATTAAGGGAAAAATAAAGACTTCTCTTAGTAATAACGATGTAGAAAAAGTATTGGGTAAGCTACGTTATAGCAACGACCTGTACAAGGTGGCTACAATGCCGGGTGTGGCTGTTGGCCTTGCATGGACCTATGTTGGCGGTGATATTTTGTTTGTAGAAACATTATTGAGTGATGGAAAAGGTGAATTAAAACTAACAGGCAACCTTGGCAATGTTATGAAAGAAAGTGCGATAACCGCACTAACGTATTTGCAGGCCAATGCAAAAAAATTGGAGTTGGACCCTGAGCTATTCACGAAAAAAATTGTGCATGTACACGTACCCGAAGGGGCGGTACCTAAAGATGGCCCGAGTGCCGGAATAACCATGATGAGCTCGATTGCATCCGCAATAACGGGTAAAAAAATAAAACCTTTCCTGGCAATGACCGGAGAAATTACATTGCGCGGTCAGGTGTTACCGGTTGGGGGTATAAAAGAAAAAGTGCTTGCAGCTAAGCGGGCAGGTTTGAAAGAGATTGTATTATGCTGGCAAAACGAAAAAGACATTGATGAGATTGATTCCAGTTTTATTAAAGGGTTAAAGTTTCATTATGTTCGAACAATGCAGCAGGTACTCGATATTGCGTTGGTATAAGTTTCAATTTCCTGATTAAAAAAATTTTAATATTAAAAGCGAACCAAATGATAAGTTCCGATGTAATTGAATTATATTTTTTATAGGTTGGTTTATTGGTTAAAATTTCTCCTTTCTAATAAGGAGGAATTTTTTTTGTGACATCGAAGCAGGTTTGATTTCACGATTTTAGGGATTAACTTTACTTTCGTTGATGTACCTTCTTTTAAAGACAAAAGGAATAGTTAATTTCGATTGTGAAAAAAATGTTCCTCCTTGTATTCTTTTTCTTTTTTGCGCTTACTCTTTGCGCTCAAACTCTTGGAGGAAATAGTGTTTTTAACTTCTTAAAATCTTCTAACAGCCCTCAATTAACTGCCCTTGGAGGTATTAATATCAGTCAGCAAACAAAAGATATCGGGTTAACGTTTAACAGCCCTGCTTTGCTAAGGCCCGATATGCATACTCAAACTCAGGTGGTATTTAATTCCCATCCGGGGAGTATCAGAAATTATAATATACTTACCGGTTATCATATCAATAAATGGGCAACCACTTTTGGTTTCGGTATTCAATATTTTAATTATGGCGCCACCACCCAAACAGATGCGGCTGGTAATATATTGGGTGAGTTTCGCCCTGCCGATTATGCCGTACAGGTAATGGCGAGCCGAAGTTATTTGCAAAATTGGCATTATGGAGCATCCTTTAAATTCATTCATTCTTCTTATGGTACGTATCGTTCGTCGGGGATAGCAATGGATATTGGATTAACCTATACCGATACGGCGCGATTTTTGCAATTAGCTCTTGTAATGAAGAATATGGGTTTTCAATTGCGCTCGTACAATGGAACCTCAAAAGACGAATTGCCTTTTGACCTGCAATTCGGCATTTCTAAAAAATTGGAAAAAGCACCATTACAACTATCATTGAATTTACATCATCTTCATCAGTTTAATATCAGGTACAACGATACAGCATTTAATAATTCGAACGGAATCGTGGACAACAAGAATAATTATTTTTTTGATAAACTATTTCGTCATTTTGTTGCTTCCGTTCAACTATTTGTTTCAGATAAAATTGAATTAAGCGCAGGATATAATTACCTTTCCCGAAAGGAATTGAATATTGGTACCGGTGGAAATGGATTGAATGGATTTTCGTTGGGGGTAGGGGTACTGATAAAAAAGATTCAAGTACGATACGCACGAACTTATTTTCAGAATAATCAGGCCAATAATCAGCTTGGAATTGGCTTTGCTTACAATAGTTTTTCCTCAAATCACAAAAGGTAGAATCAGCATCCATGACTTACTAAAGTTCATTAGATCGATGAAGTTTTATAATTAATAGTTGTAATTCCGTCTGATTTTCCTGAACTATTTTATCTATTTAATAAAGAGAGAAAAATTTTATCTGATGGTAAATTTGGTTATTGTAGATGACCACCGATTAGTTCGGGAGGCATGGAAATTATTGTTGAGTAGAGATGAACGGCTGTCTGTAGTTGCAGTTTGTGAAAGCGGTGAAGAGGCAATAGAAGCAGCACGTAGCAGGGATCCGGATGTTATGATGATGGATATTACTATGGAACCAATGAATGGAGTAGATGCCACAAGGTTTATTCGTGAATTTAATAAAACGGTTAAAATAATTGGTGTTTCGGTTCATTCAGATTTAGCTCATGTAAATGCCATTATGAACGCCGGGGCGAATGGTTATGTAACCAAGAATTCTGGCGGAGAAGAAATGATTCATGCAATTATGCAGGTGATGGAAGGTAAGAACTATATCTGCAATGAAATTCTTGGGTATGAAAATAATGGGGCGGCCATTTAGTTAATCAACTCTTTTTCGTTTTTAAATGCCTCTCTTGGTTGAAGGCCAAGCAGGTTAAACATATTCATATCTTCCTCAAAAGTTGGATTGGGAGTAGTTAATAATTTATCACCGGCAAAAATGGAATTTGCGCCAGCCATGAAGCAAAGGGTTTGTTCGGCAATCGTCATTTCGGTTCTACCGGCACTGAGTCGTACCATTGTCAGAGGCATTAAAATTCTTGCAGTTGCAATCATGCGCACCATATCCCAAACATTTACTTTAGAATTATTTTCCATTGGTGTTCCTTTTATCGGAACGAGTGCATTTACCGGAACACTCTCGGGATGTTCTGATAACGTGGCAAGTGTTTGAAGCATTTGAATACGATCGGCAGTAGATTCTCCGAGGCCAATGATTCCGCCACAGCAAACACTTACACCTGCTTTACGAACATGATTAAGCGTTTGAAGCCGATCGTTATAAGTACGTGTAGTAATTATTTCTTTGTAATATTCTGCGGAAGTGTCTAAATTATGATTGTACGCATACAAGCCGGCTTCTGCTAATTTTTTTGCCTGTTCAGCATTCAACATGCCAAGTGTGCAGCATACTTCCATGCCTAGTTCATTAACACCTTTTACCATTTCTAATACGCGGTCAAAATCACGATTATCTCTTACTTCTCTCCAGGCAGCTCCCATGCAAAAACGCGTTGAACCCGCTTCTTTTGCTTTTTGAGCATAAGCAATAACTTCTTCTTTTTTCATTAAAGGTTCAACAGTTACCTCCGTATGATATCGTGCGGCCTGCGGGCAATAGGCACAATCTTCGGAGCAACCACCTGTTTTAATAGAAAGCAAGGTGCATACCTGTACTTCTCCCGTATGATTATACTTTCGATGTATTGAAGCAGCCTGAAAGATTAACTCAAGTAAGGGCATTTCATAGATACTCTTAACTTCTTCAAGGCTCCAGTTATTCCTTATTCTGTAATCTGTCATAGGTTTGTTTTGACAAAAATATTGGTTACAGGGCATATACAAAAACAAAACTTAGCGTTGATTCATTTTCATCAGGTTAATCGTAGAGTCTTTTAATAAAGGTAATTGTTGATTAAAAAAAGTTGATAGCACGATTCGAAAAGTATTAACCGATGTCGTTGATTTTTCAAATAAGTCATAATTTTTTCCAGGAAAGTATTGGGCATTGAAATTTTCAAATTCGAGCTGCATTTTTTCTGCCGGGTAATTCCGATAGCCATGATCTCCCTGGAAAATAATAATTGCGGGCCTGGAATTATTTTTAAGAATACTATCTACAAGGGGTGTTATGATAAACTTGTTAGTATAAGCTACCTGGTTTACATAATCTTTTTTATTTAATCTTGTTCGGGCCGTATATAGTTCTGGTAACCTCTTACCCGTACTATCAAAATAAAATATTTCATGTGGCAATACAAAATGTGCATATATAAAGCGCGGACTATTTTCTTTTAGTGTTGATTCTTTCAGGAGCCCGTTAAATGTTTCTTCAATACGTTTCAAATTGGTGGTAATATAATTTCTTTCGTATAGTTTGATTTCGTCTGTAGAATTGAAATAAGAAGCGAATTGCCAGCCAATATCCCTATTAACTTTATTAAAAAAAGTTTGGCCCGGTACTGATCGATAGCTTAGTTCGGTTAGGAACGGAGTAACCTGTTGGGGAGCATCTTCAATTGGAAAGATTGAATAATTTTTTATCTGGTAACCTTCTTTTTTTAATATCGTGCACCATTCGTTGTGGTACATCGTATAATACGACTGAAGAAATTCTTTGGTATAAAAAATTTTTTCGTTGTTAAGGTGATGCAGGTAATTCAAATTAAAAATTGAAGCCATCGACATATGGGTGAAATTATAATTGCTTCGGGATTCGGTAACAATGTTAAACCCCTTCTCTGAAAGCGAATGATCTATTTCACTATTATCATAATTAAATTCGTTTTTTAAAGTTTTTGAATTGGTATAGCCATCCAGTAGTATATAATAGATATCGGGTTTACTGCAATTGGGGCAAGGTTTATAAGAAGAGGAAAGTATTTTTTGAGGATCAGCCTGATCGTTTTTTAGATTTGTATTCAAAAAAAAATTATAAGTAAGTTCAAGAAGTCCGGCTACTACTAAAAGAATAAGCAGTCTATTCAAAAAGTAAAGCAACTTTTGAAATGAAGTTTTTGATTTTTTAAGATAAATGAACAAGCCAATTAATGTAATTAATAAAAGAGGTAGGAGAATTATATAACGAACCAGTTGATCACCCAGTAATTCTTTTATCCATTGGTGAAAAGGCGCAAAAAAATAAAAGATGAATAACAGGTAAATGGTATAAACAGCTCCTTTTTCCCGGGAATGAAATATCCGGGCAACAATAAAGTAAATCGGAATAAAAGCAATAATATAAAGCAGAAGGGGAGTTACAATCAACGACCAGTTTAAAAGATTATAATAATGATTGGCGGCATTAAGTATAAAAATAAGCGGAACAGTAAGTAAATACAACGGAGATTGTAGAATATTTGTTTTTACCCGCATCTTTCCGGTTTATTGTAATTTTTTCTATTGGCGCAAATATACTGGTTATTGATATCGTATGTCTTGAAAGCCTTCGCGTTCTTACCTATTATTTCTTATCGACCAATAATATCGTTGAATCTTTTAGTAATGGAAAAGATTGATGAAATAATTTATTCAACACCACACGAAATTCATTCGCATTGGTGATACTATCATAGAGCATCGAATAATCTTTATCGGGATAATAAACGGCATTCATATTTCTAAAAAAATGCTCATACTTTTTTGAACCCTTTTCCCGAAAGCCATGATCACTCAATATTATTATCACTGCTCCTGGTTTGTTTTGCTGAATCGTATTAATAAGTTCTTTGATAGTACTGTTGGTATAGGTAACATACTCGAGGTAGGACGCGGGGGGTATAGAAATAAATTCATTGTATACCGTTGTTTCCGATTTTGGGTTTCCGTTTTTATCGTAAAAAAAAGGAGGGTGCGGCATATAAAAGTGCGCATAGATAAAACGGGGCTTTATTGATTTGGCAGTGGCAGCTTCGAGTACCTTCTTTTGGAAATCCTCATTATTTTTTTTGTGTTTTCTGAAATGATTATTGCTGAAAAGATTGAAAGGAAAGCGTGTAATAAGCAGCCAGCCAATATCTTTATTCATATGTGGAAAAAGAGTTCGGTCAGAAATTAGTTTTGTTTTAAGTGGTAAGAAAGATTGATCTACCATCGAAGGATTGCCCGCAAGGTCAAAAACTGAATAATTCAAAATTTCATAACCATGTGCATCCAAAATTTTGATCACCTCGTTATCACGTATCAGCAAATTACAATTGGCATAATCATCGGCAGTAACCGATTTTATATTTTGAATTCCATTTAAATAAGACATATTTAAGGTAGACGACATCGAGAAAGGAGTAAAATTATAATTAGACCTGCTGAACTGCTGTATGCTGAAATTTTTACTTTTCAGAAAACTATCCAAGTCATTATGATAATTGTATTGTTCCTTTAACGAGGAAGATGCTCCGTATTCATCATACAATAAAAAAAAGATATCGGGTTTGCTGCAGGTATCACAAATCTGGTAGGCATTGTCTTTCGCAAAACCATATACCGATAGCAATTTATCGCTTTTATGTGTCGATTTCCATAAGGCCGTTCCAAGGTCAATACTTATATATATTAAAAAGAGGGCATTCAGGTAAATGCTGAAGCGTTGAAAAGGCTTTGAAGAAAGTTTGAAATAAATAAAAAGAAAAAACAGAAGAATTAAAGCGGTCGTCAGCAAAAAACTGTACCTCGAGAATAATTCAACTGGCGAATGTTCTTTTAAAAATTCGTGCAGGGCACCGAAAAAAAAGAAGAAAGACATCCAAAAAATAGTAATCAGCGAAGCACGATTCCAATTTCGAAAAAAGAACCAGGAGAAAGTAGCTATGCTCATGGTAAGAAACAGGTAAGAAATTAATAATATACCTGCTTCTTTGGGATCGATAAAGCCAAAGTTTTCTACAAATCCATGAAGCACAAAAAAGATGGGAAGTAAAATAAGATAGAGAGGATATTTTTTGATAATCCGGAGCATAGTTTCATTTTCTGATAAGACAATAGAGTATTCGTTCTGTTCCTTTAATAGTTTCCTTTGCCTGAATAGTGAAGTATTCCAAAAAATACTTTTCAAATCCAGCCATATGATAACCTTCAAAAATATCTCTTCGGGTACTTAATAGTTGTTTTACCTTTTCATCTTCTTTTGGTACAAATTCAATTATTAATTGCGGAGCGATGCTTGCAAAATAAGAAGCTAATAAGTTTAGTGGAATATTCTTACTTATTGCCAAATGGTGTACAAGTGCAAGTGCAAGTACAAGATCGGGTTTTATTCGTTGATGAAAACTATTGCGTTCGGTGTTATTAAAACCAACTGCAGGTGTTGGATTGGAAAGGTCTCCTGTTAATGCAATGATATTTGAAACAGATTGTTGCTTTGTATATTGATAAAGTGTATTTATGCAGCGGCTGTCATTATCGATGGCTATTACCAATTTGTCCTTTTCTGCAAGCAATCGTGTAAAATAACCATCATTGGCACCAAGGTCCACAATGGTAGTATACGAAAGCGAAGCACACATTTTTTTTATCAGCAATTCTTTTTGTTGCAAATAGCCTTTTCCTAAAATGGTTTCTTCATAATAATTACTCCAGGCAGTTTGCGGAGGATAACCTGGTTTTAGTGAGCGAATAATGCTTTCAAGGTGACTTAACAGGTTCAGCATTTTTTGCTTACTGAAACGGATATCCGACTTACCTGATGAGTTGTTATTCTTAATATTATTCTGAAGTAATACATGAAGACGAACACCCATGCTCCACTTACTTTTGCGTGGTAATAATTTGGCGGTTACCTCTACCGGTATTCCCGTAATATAAGTACTCAATAATTTTATACAATCAATTTTGAGGTAATGTTCAAGATATAAAGGAAAAAGAAAACCTTCGCAAAACTGGCGATATGCTACCCAGGGTTCGGTTTGATCATAGTTATCAAAGGAAAGGGTATCAATAAAAACAGGTTTCCCTTTATAAAACTGAATATTAAAAGGAGTGGCATCTTTCAATACCATTCCGAATTCTATTGATGTACGAAGTATGGACAGGGTTAATAGTGCTGCATCTTTCAACTGATCAAAGCACCATTCGTAAGGGTAAGAAATAAAGGGAAGTTGAGTGGGTAATAAAGTTGTATACCAATTTTCCTCGCCGGTTAAATTTTCAGGCACAATAGTATGTGGTAATAACTGGTTGCCTGCAGTTAAGCGGTTATACAATCCCGATTGTACTAATTGTTCATATTGTTTGGAATATACTTTATTTACCTGCCGGTAAAAATTACCACTGGCTTCAAATACAAAACCAGCAGGGTCCTTAAACGATGCAGGATGATGGGCAACCTTACTCATTAGGAGGTTCGTTCGCTGGAGGTTCATCTTTTTTTGATCGGGAGAAAAAGGCCTTGATGCGCCACCACAATGTTTTAAAATAAAATAGTGCGCCAAGTACAGCAGCTATTATTACCTGCACCAGGTAACTTCCACTACCCGGATCAACGTATAATAAAATGGTATTAATTATCACAGATAGTTGAGGTTTGTTTTAGGCGTTAAAGTTAATAAAGTTTCATACATCAGCCGAATGGTGTTATTAATATCATCCTTATGAAGCATTTCTACAGTTGTGTGCATATAGCGAAGCGGAATAGAGATCAGTACAGAAGGGCAACCATCATTTGCATAAGCAAAGGAGTCTGTATCTGTGCCGGTACTCCTGCTTAATGCTCTCCATTGCACCGGAATTTTTTTATCGGCAGCAACTTTTTCAACCAACCCTAATAATTTATTATGAACAGCAGGTGCGTACGAAAGCGAAGGGCCATTTCCGCATTTTACATCACCTTCAATATTTTTGTTGATCATCGGGGTCGTCGTATCGTGCGTAACATCCGTAACAATAGCAATATTTGGTTTAATGCGCCGTGCAATCATTTCTGCCCCCCGCAATCCAATTTCTTCCTGAACTGCATTTACAAAGTATAAACCAAAAGGAAGTTTCTTTTTATTTTCCTTTAGTAACCTGGCAACTTCAGCAATCATAAAACCACCCACTCGATTATCAAAAGCCCTTCCTACATAATTTCCATTTGCCAGTTCATCAAAACCATCCTGATAGGTAACTACGGCACCTATATGTATACCCAGGTTCAGAACTTCTTTTCTGTTGCGGGCACCACAATCTAACCACAGGTTATCGGTTCTGGGCTGTGCCTCTTTTTGATCGGGCGTACCGATACGTGTGTGAATAGCGGGCCATCCAAATACCGCTTTCACGGTTCCTTTTTTTCCATGAATGAATACTCTCGATGCAGGAGCTGTTTGATGATCAACTCCACCATTTCTTTTTAAATAAATCAATCCTTCTGCATTAATATAATTTACAAACCAGCTTATTTCATCAGCATGTGCCTCAATAACCACTTTAAATTTATTATCCGGATTAATGATTCCAACTGCTGTTCCATACGGATCTACGTAATGAGTATCTACAAAAGGTTTGAGGTATTCAAGCCATAGTTTTTGACCCCATGTTTCGAACCCCACCGGAGATGCATTATTTATATAATTGCGAAGAAATAAAAGAGACGCATCAGTTATCAATGATTTAGAAGCAGCCTTTGCACGAACCTTTTTTGCCATACTTAGTATATTAATGTTCAAAAATAATCAAATTGACATGAATAGTGTTAGCAAAGAAGAAAACATCATTAACCCATCCAAAACGATATAGTAAAGATAATCGGAATGATTTTTTTTTGCCTGTTGATAAAGTAATGCTACTATAAGGCCAGGGATCAGTAACATGATTATATAGGGAATGATTATTTTATAAAAAATCAAGAGGCTGGTAAATAATACAAACAATAAAAATGAAATCACGAATAGGCGATCGATTCCTTTTTCATTAAAATAGGTAATAAAACTTCGGATGCCCTCTTTTTTATCCTGCTCCCGGTCGCGATAATCAAACAAAATACAAATACAATAAATGAGAAAGAAACGCCCCCCACAGAAAAAAAGATCTAATGTATTAAAGGAATTATCCGACACCAGGATAGGCAATACGGTAGTTACGTACGTCCAAACAGACGCCAAATAAATTGTTTTGCCTATGGCTATTTTTTTTAATTTGGAAAATGGCTCAAAAGGCAGTTTTGGAGCAGTATATAAAAATGTAAGCAGCATCCCTATTAAAATCCAGCTCCATTGATTTCTTAATGAAAGAAAAAACCATGCAGCACCTGCTGCGCCGCCAATAGCCATTATTATATGAACAAACCGAAACTGACGGGTCCATTGCGATCGAATTTTCTCAGCATCAGAAAAAGGAGTGAAGTACCAGTGTATATTGTAGCTGGTTAAGGTAGAAAAGAAGACAAAATACAACAACGAGTTATTCTTTGGAGCGAGTTCTAACAATTGATTCGTTTGGTGAACCATCAGTACGGCACCCCCAGCAATAAACAAACTGCTAAATACAAAGAAGTTTAAAAACTGTTTACCCAATTTTGTAAAGTGCAGCGTTTATAAAACTTGCTTAATTCTGTTTTGCAATAATGTTCGAAGTAGTAAGCGTGTCGCTTTTATTACCTTTAAAATCTTTTACAAAAATCTTAAAAAGCATTGTATCATTATCGTTGGGGTCTTCGGTTAAAAAGTCGTATGGAATGGATACTTCTATTAACCCTTTTGTTTCATTATTAAATTCTGGCAACGAATAATTAACGGTATCAGCTTTGTCGTTTACAGAAGGGTTTGGAATTGGTTTGATATTAAGTCTTTTGCGGAAGTAGGTGATCTGCCCCATTCCCAGGTCCCCCTCTTTATCGGTATATTCAAGTGTTATAACCAGGGAGGAATTAGGAATAATAGTGGTGCTATTTATTTCTTTAATTTTAATGGTAGGTCTGGTTTCGTACTTATTTTTGGTACAGGCCACAATAAAAAAAAGAACAAGTATTGGAATGAAATATTTTCGCATACCGATTGTTATTAGATACAAATTTAACGGCTTAAAGGTCAAATTGCGTATATGATTTGTGAATTTGAACATAATATTTTTACAGGATCTTCAGATAATTTTAAAGAACTGGCGCTCCAAATCTTTCGTTTTCAATATCAGCACAATCCAATTTATCGCCAATACACCGATAACTTATATACGAATATTGCGTCAATAAAGTTGGTGGAGCAAATACCTTTTTTGCCGATTTCTTTTTTTAAGACACAAGATATTGTGTGCGGAACCTTTGAACCTCAGGCGATATTTGAAAGCAGTGGCACAACTCAAACCATCCAAAGTCATCACAAGGTTAAAGATATAGCTATCTATACTGAAAGCTTTTTAAGAGCGTTTGAAATTTTTTATGGGCCTGTCAATGAATATTGCGTACTGGCCCTGCTTCCTTCCTATTTAGAAAGAACCAACTCATCGTTGGTACGAATGACCGATGAACTTATCAAAAAAAGTGGGCATCCTCAAAGTGGTTTTTATTTGTACAATCACCAGCAATTAGCAAGTGTTCTACAGCAATTAGAACATTCTAAACAAAAAACAATATTGATAGGAGTAACTTTTGCGTTGCTGGATTTTGCTGATCAGTTTCCGATGCCTCTAAAAAATACGATTATCGTGGAAACGGGAGGGATGAAAGGCCGTAGAGATGAAATGATCAGGGAAGAAGTACATTCATTATTAAAACAGGCATTTCAATTAACCGAGATTCATTCAGAATACGGGATGACGGAATTATTATCGCAGGCTTATTCCAACGGTGAGGGCATTTTTAATTGTCCGCCCTGGATGAAAATACTGATACGCGAAGAAGAGGATCCTTTGGCCGTAACGGCAATATCGGGAAAGGGTGTTATAAATATTATTGATTTGGCAAATATTTATTCCTGCAGTTTTATAGCAACCGATGATGCAGGGCGATTATTTAGCGACGGAAGTTTTGAAGTATTGGGTCGTGTAGATTATTCAGATATGAGAGGATGCAGTTTACTGGCGGTATAAATCATTTTCATAGAATGAAAATTAAATAATCAAAAAGGATTAAATTTTCTTCCTATCTATGATTTCTTCACACAACTATTTATTGTAACTGCACAACTTTTAATAAGTTGTATCAATCAATCCATCACAAAAAAGGGTTCTTTGTTGACGGTTACTTTCGAAGGCAAGTTCTATAAGGCGTACTACATTAAAGCCATGGGCTGGTTTTTCTTTTAAGGGAGCATTGTTTAATAAGGTGTCGGCAAGGTGTTGATAATAGATACCAAAATCTCCTTTTTCCGAAGGGATTCTTTTTTTAATAATTGCTCCATTTATTTCTGTATGTAACAAACCAAAAGATTCTTCTGACTCTATTCCCCAGGTTGGATCGGAGGGTGTTTTTCCTGCGCGGGCATCAGCATCCTGGGGGTCATCCCCATATTTTATAAAAGAACCTTTAGTTCCGTGAATCATATACCGGGGACCCTGTTCTCTTACCAACATACCGGCTTTCATAATTACCTTGGTAAATCCATAATTTAATCGAATATCAAAATAATCATCCGCCTCAGTTCCTTCACGCTGTTTTCGGATATCAGCCGTTATAGATTGTGGTAACCCAAATAAAGAACAAGCCTGATCTATCAAATGCGCTCCCAAATCATACAAAATACCACTACCACCATCAGGTGTTTCCTTCCAACTCGATTTTAGTTCTGGCCGGTAACGATTAAATTGCGATTCAAATTCAAACACCCTTCCTAGTAATTTTTCGGCTAAAATTCTTTTAATTGTTAAGCCATCACTTGCATACCGCCTGTTCTGATACACACTTAATACTTTGTTTTTTTCCTGCGCAAATTGAATTAGTTTCATCGCTTCCCTGCTGGTAACAGTCATCGGTTTATCAACAACTACATGTTTTCCTGCTTCAAGCGCCTGCAACGCAAAATCAAAATGAGTATTATTTGGGGTGGTAATCACTACCAATTCAATCGAATCATTGGCCAATAAATCATTCAGGCTACGAACAACTTTTACAGATGGATACCTCTCCTGTGATTCATTGTTTTTTCTTTCAACAACACTTGTTAGCTCATACTGAGGTAAATGGGCTATAAAAGGTGCATGAAAACACTTTCCTCCAAGACCGTAGCCAACTAAACCTGTTTTAATGGGAGTTTTCATCTATTTTTTTTGATGATTTATTTTATTATTTCAATAGAACTAAAAATACACATAAATTGGAATGGCTGAATAATAACAATTGCCTATCATGAAAAGATTTTATCAATTCGTTCTTTTGTTGGTTTGCTCTTTCGCTGCCAATTCTCAAAACGATACAGTCGGGTATTTCAACTCATTTGACGGAACAAAAATTTACTATGAACAAAAGGGCATTGGAGAAACGATCGTGTTGGTTCATGGGTTTATTGTAAATAGTGAATCCTGGAAGCGCACTATACTTTATAACGAATTGTTAGCTGCTGGTTATCGTGTTATACTTTTTGATTTGCGGGGGAATGGAAAATCGGATAAACCACATTTATCCGAAGCCTATCAAAAAGATGCTGAAGCAAAAGATATTATTGGTTTATTGGATTTTTTGAAGGTAAATAAATATATCGCGATCGGATACTCAAGAGGATCTATTATCACTGCCCGATTATTATTACTCGACAAACGCGTACAAAAAGCAGTAATAGGAGGTATGGGCGATGGATTTACAGATCCTGAATGGCCACGGCGAAAACTATTTTATCGTGCATTGATGGATGAACCGGTTAAAGAATTAGAGGGAATGGTAAAATATGTAAAAGATTCAAAGCTTGATCAATTGGTACTTGCCTATTTACAAAAAGAACAACCTTCCGCAATACCATTTGAATTAAAAAAGATAAAACAGCCCGTGTTAATTATTTCTGGCGATAACGATCCCGATAATGGTTCTCCACAATCCTTAGGAAATATGATACCTGGTAGTATTGTAAAAATTGTTCCGGGAAATCATGGAAGCACGTTGGGGTCATCCGATTTTTCAAAATCAGTTATTGAATTTATAAAGAATTAATAAATCGATAAATAGTAATATATGCAGCAATTACGCAGCAGGGGTTGGTTTGGAAAAAAAGGGAAGGATGGATTTATATACCGGGCCTGGATGAAAAACCAGGGTATTCCTGATTTTGAATTCAAGGGCAGACCGGTTATTGGTATCTGTAATACCTGGAGTGAATTAACTCCCTGCAATGCACATTTTCGGGAGCTGGCAGAAAGTGTAAAAAGAGGCATACTGCAGGCAGGGGGATTTCCAGTGGAGTTCCCGGTAATGTCGTTAGGTGAAACATTAATGAAACCTACGGCTATGCTTTACCGTAATCTGGTGAGTATGGATGTTGAAGAATCTATTCGGGCAAATCCTATTGATGGTGTTGTATTATTGTGTGGTTGCGATAAAACAACTCCTGCTTTGGTAATGGGTGCCTGTAGTGTAAATATTCCCTCTATTGTTGTATCGGGCGGGCCCATGTTAACGGGTAATTATAAAGGGAAAGATATTGGTACCAGTGATGTATGGCGATTTAATGATGCCATTCGTTCGGGCCAGATGACAGAAGAGGAATTAGCAGAAGCTGAAGCAAGTATGTGCAGAAGTCGCGGACACTGTGCCGTTATGGGAACGGCTTCATCTATGGCTTGTATGGTGGAGGCGCTTGGATTAACCTTGCCTGGCAATGCGGCGATTCCTGCGGCTGATTCGCGCAGAAAAGTATTGGCACAGTATTCGGGTATGCGCATCGTAGAAATGGTGAATGAAAATCTCTGCCCATCTTCTATATTAACAAGGGCTGCTTTCGAAAATGCTATTATGGTAAATGCTGCCATTGGAGGCTCTACTAATTTTGTGATTCACCTGTTAGCCATTGCCGGTAGAATAGGAGTAGGATTGACGCTGAAGGATTTTGACACCTATTCAAATCATATTCCCCTTCTTGCAAATATTCAGCCATCGGGTAAGTATTTTATGGAAGACTTGTATTATGCGGGAGGATTGCCTGCCGTTATGAAGGAATTATTACTTCATTTGAATAAGGATACGATAACCGTTACCGGAAAATCTATAGCGGTAAATGTATCGGATGCGGAATGCTATAACCGGGAAATCATTGCTTCAACGGAACATCCTATTAATCCAACATCTGGTATCATTGTTTTAAATGGTAATTTATGCGAACACGGCGCTGTAATAAAACCTTCTGCTGCGAGTATCAATTTAATGAAGCATATTGGGAAGGCAGTTGTTTTTGAAGATATTGAAGATTATAAAGCTCGTATAGATGATCCAAACCTGGATGTAGATGAATCCAGTATACTGGTGTTAAAAAATGTAGGCCCGATGGGTTATCCGGGTATGCCCGAAGTGGGTAATATGGCCATTCCTAAAAAATTATTGGCTAAGGGAATTAAAGATATGGTTCGGATTTCAGATGGGCGCATGAGTGGCACTGGTTTTGGTACCGTAATATTACATGCGTCTCCGGAAGCTTCCGCTGGCGGAAATTTTGGAGTGGTTGAAAACGGTGATGAAATTTCATTAGATGTAATGAACCGGAGCTTACAATTGCACGTTAAGGAAGAGGAGCTGAGTAAACGAAAATTGCAATGGAAATCAAAAGCGGCTAATCCAGGCCGTGGGTATATAAGTTTATATGTACGACATGTAGAACAGTCTCATTTAGGTGCTGATATGGATTTTTTGAAGGGAAGATCTGGAAGTATTGTAACCAGAGATTCACATTAATCATTTAAGCAGTTGCAGAATGTTGAAGGAATTTACTAATCAGGTTGCCATTGTTACCGGCGCTGGTCAAGGTATTGGCTTTGAAATTTGCAGGCAGCTTGCATTACAAGGTGCAGCAGTTGTATTAAATGATGTAGACGAAAAATTATCAATGGCAGCCGCAGACACTATTCAGCAAGAGGGTGGAATTTGTACTTCGATAGCCGGTGATGCAGGAGATACTAATTTTATTCGGCACCTGGTACACCAAACAATAGAACAATATGGAAAAATTAATATTGCTATTGCCAATGCGGGTATTACATTATTTAGTAATTTTTTCGATTATACACCAGAAGCTTTTTATAAAGTAATGCAGGTGAATATGGGAGGTACGTTTTTTTTAACCCAGGCTGCTGCTAAACAAATGAAAACACAATTGGGAGGAGGAAGTATTTTATATACTTCGTCAGTAGTGGGGCACCAGGCGCATAAACAACTGGCTGCTTATGCCATGACAAAAGCAGGAATTGAAATGCTTGCTAAAAACCTTGTTATTGAATTGGCTCATTACAATATAAATGTAAATACAATTGCACCCGGTGCAACGCTTACCGAAAGAACAAGGGAAGATGAATCCTACGATAAAACCTGGTCTGATATAACGCCTACGGGTAGACCTTGTACAACTAAAGATATTGCCGATGCGGCCTTGTTTTTAGTAAGTAATAAGGCAAGGCAAATAACAGGTCAAACATTAATCATCGATGGGGGTTGGACGGCAACAAGTCCTTCTCCATTTTAGTGGACATTACCAATTAATAGTTTTTTCAGTGAGCGCGAAACTCTTGTTTGAGGATTAGTGGAAAAGAGCATATTCAATAGAGATGGCTGATAAACTGCAACAATAAAATTTAATCGAATTAAAATTCAATCTTCCTGTCTCGCGCACTGTTCATCCATTCACCGGAAATTTTTCCTTTTTCTATTGTTTGTACTCTTTCATACAATGCTACTGTAGGGCAAATATGAAAAGGCAAGCCATAGAACACGTCACCAATTTTATAAGAATGGTTTTCCGGGGCTTCTAACACGAGGTGCTCTTCACTTTGACCAATAGGTTTTAGATCTTCTCTATTCAATAAGAATATTCGTTTATTGATTTCGTTTTCTGGTGCTACAGATTTATGCCCAAGATCTGTTGTTAATTTATTGGGAGATGGCAACGAAATAATTCGGGTTACCAAAACGGCAGCAGGTAAAAAAGCCTGTTCGGGACAAAGATCACTATAACCCTTATCCCAGTAGATAAATGTACCCGGGCTACATTGAACGTTTTCTCTTTTTGCGTGAATGGGAAAAGAGGGAGAACCTCCTGCTATAATATTGGGAACTGATAATTCTTTTTCTTTTAACTGAATAACAAAATCTTCTACACTTTTAAATCCCTCATTGCATTCTTTGGTACGTTCTTTAATATCAACGGTTCTTAAATGCCCATCATATGCGTGTAGGCCTGCGGCGCTTATTCCATGTGCGTTAGATATGAATTGATATAATTCAACAGCAATTGACCCGGGAACGATGCCGCTTCTGTTCATGCCAATATTTAAATCAATATATACCGGAACTACTAAACCTGCTTCGTAAAATGCTTTTGCCTGTTCACGGGCAATATGGATATTATCGGTAAGGCAACTATATAAAGTGTCAGGATATTTTTTTATTACATTAATAAAGCGATCCAGTTTAGGTCCTTGTGGCTGATAAGCCAACAGCGCATCCTGTGCTTTACATATTCCTAGTAATTCTGCCTCCGCAATCGTGGCACATTTAAATTGGGTAATACCAGCATCCTGCATCAATTGAATGGCCCGGGCCGACTTATTTGTTTTAATATGTGGCCTTAAGCGCTTGGTATCACCAACCATGTTAATGGCTGTTTGAATATTGTGTTTTATCCGATCGGGATAGATTACCAGGGCAGGAGTATCTAAGTTTTTTATTTCATCTATTTCATACCAATTGCTCATCGTATTATTTTATCTTTTTAGAAAGAAGTTACGCGTAATTTCTCAATGGCGAATAATCGAAAGGGGCTAACTGACTACTTTAACTGTAAATGATAATTCTCGTATCGAATTTTTTTATACTGAATTATTTGCTGCAGCCAACTCGCTTCTCACTTTTTTTATCGTTGCTAATATCCAGGTAACTCTTTCTTTCAATAAGTTCATATTTCCTTCCTGCATAATTTCTTTGCTGAATAATTGAGAACCTATTGCTACACATTCTACGCCGCTCTTAAACCATTCTTTTAAATTATTTTCATCCATTGTAACACCACCAGATGGCATTACTTTGGTCCAGGGGCAGGGTCCCTTCAACGCTTTTACAAATGCAGGTCCGAGTATTTCAGCCGGAAAAATTTTTACCAGGGAAGCGCCCCATTCATGGGCTTGTACAATTTCAGTTGCAGTACCGGCGCCGGGGCACCAGCACAATTTATGTTTATAACAATAGGCTCCAACTTCAAGACTTAAGGTAGGCGCAACTATAAATTGGGCACCGGCCTTATGAAATTGTTTGGCCTGCTTTTCATTCATAATGGTACCAATCCCTAAAACCAGGTCAGGTAATTTTTTTGCTGAGTATTTTACAAGCGAAGTAAAAACATCTAATGCATTTTGCGAACGGTTGGTATATTCAATAATCCGTAAGCCGCCCGCATAAATTGAATCTAATATTTGTTGGGCTGTTTTTTCATCAGAATGATTGAATGGAGATAATAGTCCTTGCGCCGTTGCGATCTGTACTATTTCTTCTTTACTAAGTTTTTTCATTGCTATCGTATTACTTTATTTACAGGGCCATTCATTATGAAAGAATTGATCTCCTCCTCCGTGGTATAAAGGAAGTCGCCCTCCATACTGTGTTTTATTGCTCCACAAGCAATAGCCATTAGTATTATTTGATGGGCTGTTTGCTTTTTTAGAAATCCTGTTAATAAACCACTCATAAAAGCATCACCACTTCCAATGCGGTCGATAGTTTGTGGAAGGTTGTACATAGGAGAGTACACAATTTCTTCTTTCATTCTTATAGCACCCTGATAAGTAGGTTGATGTGCTTCATTGGTTCCGCGAAAACTCATTGCCAATACCTGGCAGGAAGGCAATACTTTTACCAGCGAGTCTGTACAGGTTTGAAATTTGCGCTCGATAGAAATATCATTAGGTGTTTTAATGCCGAAATAAGTTTCAACAGTATCAATATCACCAATTACAATATCACATTTTGAAAGAAGTTCGGGCATAACTTCTGAAGGATTTTTTCCATAGTTCCATAGTGTATGACGATAATTCATATCCGCAGAAATCATCAGGCCTTTTTGTTTTGCAATTTGTATAGCTTCTTTGCAAACATCCAGCGCATTTTGTGTAAGCGCTGCAGAAATGCCTGACCAATGAAACAGACTCGCTCCGTCGAATACCTTATTCCAATCAATCGTACCGGGAGTAAGCGCAGCGAAGGAGGAGTGCTGGCGGTCGTAAATCACCTTTGATGGCCGGATGCTGTTTCCATGTTCTGTATAGTAAATTCCCATCCGATCTCCACTACGTTGTATGAATCCTGTATCAACGCCAACACTTCTTAATCGATTAATAGCATTTTGCGCGATAGCATTTTCGGGAAGCACAGAAATGAAACAAACGGATATGCCTAGTTGAGCAAGTAATACGCTGACATTCGCTTCTGATCCACCAAAAAAAGACCGGAGCGATCCTGCTTCCTGAAATCGTTGACCTGTTGGGCAATCAAGACGAAGCATTAATTCACCAAAGCTTACTACTCTTTTAGAACTTGAATTCATATTGCTTAGTATATATGAATATAGTTTGTGGAAATCAGAAAAAATCTAA
The DNA here is from genome assembly GCA_031378605.1 of Chitinophagaceae bacterium. GTDB lineage: Bacteria > Bacteroidota > Bacteroidia > Chitinophagales > Chitinophagaceae > Endoryza. The sequence goes on from JANNEK010000310.1 coordinate 27,630, forward strand.
AGAGTGTGTTCAACTCAAATTTATGGATCATAACTTATTATTTTGGATAAGCATTAGTTTCTGGCTCATCTTATATTGTCGCTGTCTTTTTATTCCTCACCTCTTTAAATCGCTTCCCGTTCCACAGTTAGTTATTATTTCTTTTTTGCAGTAAATATTCCATTCGGTTGAACAAAACTTAGTGCGGTTGTTTCATTTTTGTCGTTGGTATCAAACCGCACACTATATCCTTTCAATGTTTTTAAATTAAACTCGTCTTTTTTTGTTGGAACCAATTCATAATCTGGTTGCCCCGGTACCAGCACCATTAACGTATTTTCTCCCCGAATATATACTTTTACGGTTAAGCTGCTTAGTGAGTAGTCGCCAGTATATTTTTCCAGATCTTTTTTTCCAAGAACAAGTGTTGGTGCCATTTTTTCAAAAATAATATCTTTTACCGAGGGTTCTAACTGCGCTTCCAGTGAAACGATATCACCACTGGTGCTGGAATTGAACCTAACTTTCGGCGCGTCTTTGTTTTCGCCCGATTCTTCAGTTGACCTTATCCGAAATACATCATAATGATGATGCTGAAGATAGGAACTTGTTCTTTTGCCACCTTCATTATAATCCATCCAAATCGTATCTCTTTCCTGAAAAATTTTGACCTGTCCATAACCTTTGTTCTCAAAACTACCGGTGTAATCTTCCAAACTATGAGAAGGTTTTGTACCAGGCTTACGGTTTATACTATCCGCATTTGGTAATAACTTAGCTTCCGCTGCTCCTTTTTTGGCAGCAGTTAATAATTGTTGGCTCCAGTTGCGATAGGGAAGTTTCAGCATTCTGTCGGCAATAAAATTTCGAATGCTGGTAGTTACCGATCCCTGGCTTGAGACTACAAAAATACCGATGCTATCAGATGGAAAAAATCCCGTAGAAGTAATAAAGCCATCTATTCCACCACCATGTTCAATGCGCATATGTCCACGGTACGAAGATAGCATCCATCCCAAACCGTAGTTACTCAGAAAAATATCCGGATTTTCTTTGGAAGGGGTTCCGCCACCCATCGACATTTGAGAAGAGGTCGCATGTGCCGAATACCCGGAAGGTATTATTTCTGTACCATTAAATTTTCCCCCGTTAACCCATGTAATTAACCAATTTGCCATATCTTTTGAACAACTGTTAATAGATCCTGCTGGCCCAATTGCATCTATATTACGGTAAGGAATAACTGTAATAATCGAATCTTGTTTTAGTGAATAGGCAAGTGAACGGTCGGTTGATTTTTCGAGTCCCGCAATTGAAGTTGTTGTATTCACCATACCTAATGGCTTAAGTATTTTCTCCGTTAAAACGTCTTCCCAACTTTTATTCATTATTTTTTCTACAACCATTCCCTGGGCCATAAACATAAAATTATTGTATTGCCATTTCTCCCGCAGTTCGGCGCTTGGCTCCTGAAATTCAACACGGGCAAGTAATTCGCTGCGACTGGCAGTTGAACCATACCAGGAGTAATCGTGTCGGGGCAAACCTGTCCGATGACACATCATATCTCTCAACGTAATATGATTATTCAAATATTCATTATAAAACTTCAATTCAGGAAGATAATTCCGCACGGGTTTATCAAGATCAACCTTGCCGTCCTTCTCCAGCATACCTATTAAAGATCCAGTAAATGCCTTAGTACAGGATCCAATCGCAAATAAAGTAGTAGGGGTTACAGGCAATTTTTTTTCGTAGTCGCGATAGCCAAATCCGCCAATAAAAATTATTTTATTTTTTTCTACCACTGCAATACTTACCCCCGCAGAATGCCAATCTTTTAATACTTTGTTTACAAAAGTATCCAACCCCTTTAACCTTGGGTCGACTGATGTTTGGGCATTTCCAATGAAAACAATAAAAAGAAGAAAAACAGTTGCAAAAATATTCCTACTCATAACAGTTGTTTATATAGTTTAATAGTTATAATACTAATTTTGTTTGATGTTGAAAGCATTTTTAAAAAACATCGAACATATCTTTTCATTTTTTACATTTCATGATAGTGTGTCAGTAAGCTTAACCAAGTGCCTGTTGTAAATCATTTAATATATCCTGTACATTTTCCATCCCGATACTCATTCTTATTAATCCATCAGTAATTCCGTATTGTTCGCGTTGTTCCTTAGGTACTCCATAATGTGTCATCGACGCAGGATGGCAAAGCAACGTATCGCAGGTGCCAAGAGAAACAGTACGTGTACAAAGTTTTAGTTTGTTCATCATCGTGATACCTCCCTGTAATCCGTCTTTTAATTCAATACTCATCATAGCACCCGGGTGGCGCATTTGTTTCATAGCTATATAATGGTCCGGATGAGAAGCCAGCCCATTATAATTTACTTTAGCAACTGCAGGATGGTCTTCAAGAAAACCAGCTATTTCCATTGCGTTATGACAATGTCTTTCCATTCGCAACTCAAGTGTTTTCATTCCGTTAATCAATAAAAAAGAATCAAATGGATTTCCGTTTCCACCAAGGAGCCGATGAATTTTGGTTGCGTGCCCATTCATAAATTCAATATCCTTTCCCAGTAAAATTCCACCAATAGAGGTACCATGCCCGTTTAAAAATTTGGTGGTTGAATGAACAACAAAATCTACTCCATATTTAAAGGGTTGTTGGAGATAGGGCGTCGCAAATGTGTTATCGCATGCAATAATTTTATTGTATTTTTTTGCAAGCAACGCCAGTTCTTCAATATCCACGCATTGGATGGTAGGGTTCGCCGGGGTTTCAATATAAATCATTTTAATTCCCGGATCTTTTTTCAATACATCTTCTGCAATGGATAAATTACGCAAGTCGGCAATGACGCCTTCCATTCCTAATGGAGGCAGTAAACGGTCTATCCATTCCTGGGTGCCTCCATATAAAGAATAATGCGACAAAACTTTGTCGCCTGTTTTAAGTGTAGCCAACAATAACGAACTAATGGCTGCCATTCCAGATGCATGTAAAATTCCTTTTACCTGCATCTTCGATCCGAAAGATTCCATAGCTGCTATCTTTTCTTCAGCTTCCGAGGAAGTTGGATTGCCCCAACGGCTATAGATATATCCTTTTTCCTGGCCGCTAAAACGACGCATTCCCTGTTCTGCATCATCAAATACAAAAGTAGAAGAGGCATAAAGAGGAACCAAGTGAGCGTACATCGGATCTTGCTCATGACCTGCATGGATTGCTACTGAACTAAAACCGCTAAGTGGAAAACTTTTGTCCATTGTAAAAATTTTGTTCCGATATTTATTAAGAAACTAATAGAAAAGTTGATTATTCAAAAATAACCGATTTCAGTTTTATTTTAGCCTCTATAATTTCAAAAAGTTGAATGGAATGAAAGAAATGTTGCTGCAACTTGCGTCTTATAATGGTTGGGCCAATCAAAAATTAATTGAGTGTATCCAGAGCCTTCCTGAAGAAACTATTCTTAAAGAAATACCCAGTAGTTTTAAAAGTTTGCAGGCAACTTTATTACACATGTGGGATGCGGAAAGTATTTGGTGGCAACGAATGAAACTGCAGGAAGGAGTCATTGCCCCCAGTGCTAATTTTAAAGGAAATACCCGAGAGTTGGTCACTGCCTTGCTTCATCAAAATAAACTTTGGGAAACCTGGCTGATCAATGCATCACCGGCGGCACTTGAACACGTTTTTATGTTTTTGAATACTAAACGAGAGCCTTTTAAAATGCCTGTTAACCAAATGGTTTTACATGTGTTTAATCATGGCACCTATCATCGCGGTCAATTAGTAAATATGTTACGGCAATGCGGGGTTCAAAAAATTCCTCAAACAGATTTTGTTATTTGGACGAGAACCAGGAAATGAACGTAAAAGAAGAATAGAATTGTTACAATTATAATCTGTAATGAATTATTTAAAAATAAAATTCAAAATGGAATAGGATAAAAACATTTTAAACTCATTGGCACTACTCTTTCTTAAAATTCATTTTCACTGAATCCGATTTCACTTTAATCATTGAATTAAAAATTTACTGGCTACCCAACCTTCCACATCATTCACTCCATTAATTTTTTGTAATACTTCAACAAAACTCCAGTTGCCTTCTCTTTTCAATAACGATACTTTGGTACCTGTTGGGAGGGGATCACTTACCTGTGAAAATTGTGTTCCTGCCCCAGCCCGAATATTTACTTGAGTACTTGTAGTAAAAATATTGAGTGTTGTTTCTTTGCGGCCCATTGCTTTTGAACGAAAACTGCCCATTGGAAATGCAGGGCCCGGGTCGCTTTTACGGAATGGAGCGATGTCTTCATGCCCTACTATATCTGTAAGCGCATATGTTTTTAATAACAAGGCAGCCACTTCAATTGAAACTTGCAATTGAATATCTGTATAAGTTTGCCAGGCTGCTTCGGTATTTTCATTCTTATGCTTTGCAATCATTACTTCATTAGCTGGAATGATTTTTTTGTCGACTGAACATATCCAGTTTGTTTGGGTTTTTTGTAATCGTCCTGCATTTACTAATTCAATACCAATAGAATATTTATTCAAACCTATTAATCCACTCCATTGGCTTTCCCCTGCATGCCAGGTTATATTATTAAAGGGTGCAAATTGGGTAATGCTTCCATCTCTTGCAATTAATAAATGAGCAGAGGCTTTTGCTTTTTTATTGGCAAACCAACTTATGGCTGATTGAGCCGTTGTAGCGGCTGTATAATGCATCACCAAATATTTTGGAAAACCAGTTGCGAATAAACCGCTTTTATTGGGTGTATCTACATAATTAACCCGCTTTCCATCGTTGCCGAAAAGGATATGTTTAATGATTTTCATAAAAAACTATTTAGTTATTTAGAAAGAAATATAAAAGAGTGCACGGATATTTTGATGGGTAGGAATATTTACTTCTAAGCTAACTCTTGCAAATCAATCAAACAATACCACTTTCTGGGGAGTAGAGAAAATAGATTCTATTTCATTGTTGTCCGACTAAAATCATCTTAATAATTATTAAAAGCCTTTTGCAGAGCGAGTTCTAGCCCCCCTCTCTTTTAGGAGAGGGGTAGGGGTGAGGTGACACTTGCAAATGAAGCATTTAACTTAGTTGGTCGGACAACAATGATTCCATTTTCAAGAAAAAAGATCCAGCAATAAATTGGCTATACGAATAATAAATACAACTTTCATTGCGCCGCAGGAGGATTAAAATGTAACATGCTCTACTGTTTCTTATTATTCATTTACTGAGAAGTTGTCTAAATGATTTATATTTTTTTTATAGCCGCAGATTCGCAGATGTAATACGGATAAATTATCCTGGTTGAGGTTTTTTAATCTGCGAATCTGTGGCTTATATTATTAGAAGTATGAATTTTAGACAGGTTCTGAGATGCTGAATTATTAATATGCCCATTTTACTAATGTTGCGCCCCAGGTAAATCCTCCTCCAAATGCAGCCAATACAATCTTATCTCCTTTATTTAATTGCTTTCGCCATTCCCATAAACAAAGCGGAATGGTAGCGGCAGTGGTATTACCGTAACGCTGTATATTCAACATTACTTTTTCCGGATTCAATCCCATACGACTAGCTGTAGCATCAATAATTCTTTTATTAGCCTGGTGGGGAACAAGCCACGCAATATCATCACCAGTAAGATTATTCCGTTCGAGTAGTTCTGCCGAAACATCTGCCATTCCTTTTACAGCAAATTTGAATACAGATTGTCCTTCCTGAAATGCGAAGTGTTCTTTATTCGTAACTGTTTCGATAGAGGCAGGTTTTAACGATCCACCTGCTTTCATATTCAAAAATTGCCCACCGCTTCCATCTGTTTTTAAGATACTATCCAACACTCCAAACCCATCGTGATTTGGTTCTAACAATACCGCTCCTGCTCCATCTCCGAATAAAACACAAGTGTTTCGGTCGCTGTAGTCAATGATAGAGCTCATTTTATCTGCACCTACCACAACTACTTTTTTATAACGACCACTTTCAATTAAGGCAGCTCCGGTAGTTAATGCAAATAAAAACCCAGAGCAGGCTGCCAGCAAATCAAAGCCCCATGCGTTTTTCGCACCCAGTTTATGACAGGCAACATTAGCCGTAGATGGGAACATCATATCAGGAGTTACCGTTGCTACTATCAAGCAATCAATCTCTGTCGCATCTATTCCTCTTTTTAATAATAGTTCCTGAACAGCAGGAACGATCATATCGGAGGTTGCCAGGCCGGGCGTTTTTAAAATTCTTCGTTCTTCAATCCCGGTGCGGGATCTTATCCACTCATCATTCGTATCCACCATCTTTTCAAGATCGGCATTGGTTAATTTATCTGTTGGAACATAACCACCAACGGCTGTAATAGCAGCAGTATTTTTTAAATTCATCTGTTGATTCTTTTTAATGGCGTGTAAAAGTACAGCATTTATTTATTTGAAGAAATAAGAGGCAATGCTTTGAATGGCGGTTTGTATTAACACTGTAGTTTCTGATTTAAAGATTTAAAAAGTTGCGCGATAATAAACTTCCTTGTTTGCGAATCGATAGGATTGTTCGTCTTTTTTCGCCAATTGAAATTTTCAGGTTATTAAATCCCGATTTTCGATTCTCAATTCCCGTTCCCTAATGTAGTTTTCACTATTTTCGCGCTCTATGATTGGTTTTTTACGAGGAAATTTTATTCATAAGTCGCCAGCAATGATATTGGTAGATGTAAATGGCGTAGGATATGAATTACATATAAGTCTAAATACTTATTCCAATATTGAGGCACTCGATAAGGGTCAATTACATACCTATTTGCAAATTAAAGAAGATAGCCAAACGCTTTTTGGCTTTTTCGACGTACAGGAAAAGGAATTATTTATTCAGTTGATAAGCGTGTCGGGAGTGGGTGCAGCAACGGCCCGAATGATGCTGTCTTCTATTAAACCTGAAGAAATTGTAAGAGCAATTGTGCAGGGAAATACAACGTTGCTGGAAAGCATCAAAGGAATAGGAAGAAAATCAGCGGAAAGAATCATTCTTGAGCTAAAAGATAAAATGACTAAAACTTCTTATCATACAAATATTTCGCCATTGATAAACAATACGTTGGAGCAAGATGCGTTAAATGCCCTGATAGCCCTCGGCATAGCCAGACCAACAGGCGAACAAGCTGTTCAACGGGTGTTGAAAGCAGAGCCATCACTGAGCAAGGTAGAGGACATCATTAAAAAAGCTTTAAAAACAATCTAAGCCTATTGGAACTGATTTCTACCTAACTAATTCTGGGGAAAAGAGTGTTGTTCAAAACTAGCCTTTTGGTTTACAAATCAATGGTAACTACCATTGTTTTTGTTGTTGCTTTTATTTCTGCAAAGGCTTCTTATAATCCCGTACGCGATACCATTCCATCATCAGATACGCTTAAGTTTCCTATTCACGATAGGTATGGTGATCAGTTTACAAACCCGGGAAGATCTTCATTCGATCTGAAAAATCCCGTGAATATCCGCGATTCGATTGTATATGATCCTACTACCAGGCAATATTTTATTATTGAAAAAATAGGAACCAGGTATTACCGAAAACCAACCTATCTCACCTTCGAAGAGTTTATGGCTATCCAGGCACGTAAACAGGAAATGGAATATTTTAAAAAGCGTTCAAATATTCTCAATAGCCTTAACCGAAAAATGGTGCGGCCAAAAATGAATATCTATAATAATTTATTCAACCGCATATTTGGTGCCGGACCCGATGGTATTCCAAAGGTTGAAATTCGGCCACAGGGAGATGTTACCATCATCGCTGGTTACCAGGGTCAGAATATAAAGAATCCTGCATTGCCTGAAAAAGCCCGGAAAAATGGTGGTTTTGATTTTGATATGAATGCTAACCTGAGTGTAATTGGTAATATCGGCGATAAATTAAAATTACCCATTAATTACAATACCCTTGCCAATTTCAATTTCGAAAATCAATTGAAATTGGATTATGCAGGCACAAAAGATGAAATATTAAAAAGATTGGAAGCAGGTAATATTTCTTTTGCTTCTAAGGGAACACTTATTCCCGGCGCACAACAATTGTTTGGAGTTAAAACCCAATTACAGTTCGGAAAATTGTTTGTTACCGCGGCTATTGCCAATCAACAATCGCAACGACAAACATTGGGATTGCAGGGCGGATCTACGAATACCTACTTTGAATTTAGAGCTAACGATTACGAAGAGAACCGGCACTTTTTATTATCCCAGTATTTCCGGGGTAACTTTAATAAAGCGATGAAGGATTTACCAAAAGTAAATTCTCAGGTACAAATTTTACGCATAGAGGTATGGGTTACTAACCGCAATGGAGCCACTACAGAAACAAGAGATATTGTTGGCCTGATGGACCTGGGCGAGAATAAACCGTTTAACCCCTCAGTGATTTCAATATCGGGACAACCGTTGCCCTTTAATGATGCAAATAATTTATACCGAAATATTATCAATGATCCCAATAGTCGCATCTCTTCTCAGATAACAAATAAATTATCTTCTTTGGGATTGAGACCTGTGCAGGATTTTGAAAAAACCTTTGCAAGGAAATTATTGATGGGCGTAGATTACCAGTTCAACCAGCAAATTGGATATATTTCATTAAATCAACCCATGCAACCCGATGAAGTTTTGGGCGTGGCCTTTCAATATACTTTTAATGGAAGAGTATTTCAGGTAGGCGAGTTTTCGCAGGATGTGGCACCCGATACAACTGCCGCTGCAAATATTACTGGCCAGCAAAAAGTGCTGTTTCTTAAATTATTGAAAGCTACATCACAAAGAACCAATCTTCCTATCTGGGATCTGATGATGAAAAACATCTATTCTCTTAAAACAAAAGATGGTGGAATATTATCGACTATACAACCCGGAGATTTTAAATTGAATGTATTGTACGAGCAACCCAGCCTTGGTCAAAAAAGATATTTACCCGAAGGAGATAAAACAGGAACACCCCTGATAACCTTATTAAACCTCGATCGATTAAATACCCGAAGTGACCCCTTACCGGATGGAGTATTCGATTACCTGGAAGGATTTACAGTGGTTTCGCAACAGGCAAGAATCATTTTTCCTTATCTCGAACCTTTTGGGCGTGATCTTGATTCGGTTGCTTTTAAAAATAGTACTCAGGCTATCCGCGATAAATATATTTACTATCCCCTTTATGATACGATAAAAGAAATAGCAAAAACTTTTGCTAATCTTGATCGATATATCATAAGTGGATATGCGAAAGGACAATCTACTTCTGAAATTTCGCTCGGCGCTTTTAATGTGCCACCCGGATCTGTTTCTATTTTATCCGGAGGTCAGGTATTGGTAGAGAATGTAGATTATACTATTGATTATAATTTGGGAACGGTTCGGATATTGAATCAGGCAATTGCTGCTTCTGGGGTACCCATCAGCGTTCAGTTTGAAAATAATGCAGGCTTTGGAATTCAGTCGCGCAACTTTATGGGTCTTAGGTTCGATTACAATGCCATTACAACCGCAAAGAAAACATTGAGTATTGGAGGTTCAATTGTTAAGCTTGGCGAACGACCCTTTTTCACCAAAACCAATTACAATGAAGATCCAATAAAGAATACCATGTACGGACTGGATTTTAGTTACCGTACCGAATCACAGAAATTAACACGTATTCTTGATAAACTTCCATTTTATAGTACCAACGAAATAAGCACAATTACTGCTTACGGAGAAGCGGCCCTGTTGAAACCCGGCCATCCATCACAAATTGGAAAGGGAAGTAATGGATTAATATTTATAGATGATTTTGAGGGAAGCCGAAACTCTATCGATCTCAGGTTCCCGTTAGTAGGATGGGGCCTGGCAACTACGCCACAGGGAAATGGTTTGTTTCCAGAAGCTGATTTGCGCGATTCACTCGACTACGGTTTTAACCGCGCAAAAATTTCGTGGTACAATATTGAAACCGTACTTCAGGATCGACGCAATGCCAATAACCCTGTTAAAGGATATGAAGATTTTTTGGATCCACGTATTCGCCCGGTTAACGTTACGCAGATTTATCCTAACCGTACTCCCGATTTTGGTCAAGCGCAGTTGGTAACTTTTGATTTAGCCTATTATCCAACAGATATCGGACCTTATAATTTTGATACGCGAACCACCAGTATAACTTCCAATGGAAAGTTGTTGAATCCTAAAACACGTTGGGGAGGTATTATGCGTGGCATTGACCAGGTAGATTTTGAAACCGGCAATGTGGAGTTTCTTGAGTTTTGGGTACAGGACCCTTTTTTGAAGAATACTGCTAGTTCTGGCGGGCAATTGTATTTTAATCTTGGTAATATTTCAGAAGATGTTCTACGCGATGGCAAACGTTTTTTTGAAAATGGTATCAGTGGTGTAAACACAAAAACAACTGAGGATTCATCGGGTAAATGGGGAAAGGTTCCGGCCAATCCCATCCAGGTTACACAGGCATTTAGTAACGATCCGGCCGATAGAGAATTGCAGGATGCAGGTTTTGATGGATTGGTGAATGAAGGAGAGAGAAGAAAATTCAAAAAATATCTTGATGATCTGCAAGCCAATTTCGGTGCTAATTCACTCATTTATCAACAGGCAATTGCTGACCCATCTAAAGATGATTACAAAAACTACCGGGATGGAACATACGACCAGGCACAGGTAAAAATTCTCGGTCGCTATAAAAATGTGAACAATCCCCAGGGTAATTCTCCGGTGGCTAGTGCCGGTGAGCAGTTTGTCAATGCATTTACGCTTTCACCTGATCAGGAAGAATTTAACAGGGATAATACATTAAATGAGCTGGAAGAATATTTTCAATACAGGATTGAATTACGTACATCAACAGACCCGTTGATGCAGGTAGGAAATAATTTTATAACTGATAAAAGAGAATTTATACCAAGCGGGGGTACACTGGAAAGATGGTATTTAATGCGGGTACCTATCGCACAATATGAAAAAAAGATTGGAAGCATTCCTGATTTTAAATCTATTCGGTTCATGCGTATGTTTCTGCATGGATTTGAAGATTCTGTGATTATGCGATTTGCTAAATTAGAAATGGTAAGGAATACCTGGAGACGATTTAATTATGAGTTAGATACAACTGGACAATACAAAATTATAGCTGCAAACACTACCACTTCTTTTAATCAACTGGCTGTAAACATCGAAGAAAACAGTAGCCGTAAACCTGTACTCTACAAAACACCTCCGGGGGTCGTTCGTCAGCAGCAATTAAGCAATAACAATGTAAATGTCTTATTGAACGAACAATCGCTGAGTATGCAGATTTGTAATTTAGAAGAAGGCGAATCACGCGGTGTATTCAAAACGTTGAACCTCGATTTGCGTCAATTCAGCCGTCTTCAAATGTATTGGCATGCAGAATCTGTAAAATCAAGCACCGATATAAAAGATAATGAGCTTTATGCTGTAATGCGTTTGGGAAACGATCTGATCAATAATTTTTATGAGATAAGAATTCCACTAAAAATGACCCCCTGGGGAACAACTGACCCCGCAACCATTTGGCCAACCACCAATGAAATAGATTTTTCGCTGGAACAGTTAACTAAATTAAAAGTTGTTCGTAATAACTCTGGAAATGTTTTTCAATATTTTAAACAACAGGACGCGGCCGGAAGAGAATTCGCCATTTTAGGGAATCCAAATCTTGGAGAAATACGTGTATTCTTTTTGGGAGTAGAGAATCGAAAAAAAGAACTTGCCTGCACAGAAATTTGGGTTAATGAATTGCGGTTAAGTGGCCTTGATGAAAAGGCAGGTTGGGCAGCATTGGGAAGAATTGATTTTAAATTGGCAGACCTGGGTACCCTATACGTTTCCGGTAGTGCGCATAGTACAGGATTTGGAACATTAGAACAACGGGTAAACGAACGGGCAAGGGATAATTATTCACAGTTTGATATTGCTACAAGTCTCGAGTTAGGAAAATTACTGCCCAAAAAATCCGGTTTGTCGATACCGGTATATGCAAGTATTCAACGAGCCACTTCTACTCCGGAATACGATCCTTACGATCTTGATATTCGGCTAAAAGATAAAATAAGTGGTACAGCCTCCGGCAAAAGAGATTCTATAAAAAATGATGCCGTTGATGTAAAAACAATTAAGACCCTGAACTTTACGAATGTTAAGAAGAATAATACCAGTGGGAAAAAACAACAACTATGGAGTGTTGAGAATATAGATGTTAGTTATTCTTATTATAAAGAAGAGCAACACAATCCGCTTATTGAAAGTAATGATTTAACCCGGCATCGTGCCGGATTGGGGTATAATTATACAGCAACCCCCAAATATTGGGAGCCGATGAAAAGAATCTTTAAATCTAAATCACCCTGGTTTGCATTGGTAAAAGATTTTAATATCAACCCTGTTCCTTCACTACTAGGTTTTAGAGCCGATGTACAACGGCAGTTTGGTTCTTTCCGACCAAGGAATGTTGGTGGAACCAAAGGTGGATTACCAGAAACCTTTGATAAGTTTTTTACCTTCGATAGAGTATACAACCTTCGCTGGGATCTTACTAAATCTATCAACATAGATTATACTTCAACCAATAAATCATGGATTGATGAGGACTCGGGACGGTTAGACAAAAAAGATCGTAAAAATCTATGGGATAATTTATGGAAAGGCGGAAGAACGATTTCATTTCAGCAAAATGCTACTGCGTCGTATACCCTTCCCACCAGTAAAATACCTTTATTAGACTGGACAACTGTACGTGCAAGTTATAGTGCTACTTTCAACTGGCTGGGAGCGTCGCTTATTGCGCGCAATTTGGGAAATACATTGGCAAATACCCAGCAAAAAAACCTGACAGGTGAAATGGATTTCACAAAATTGTACAGTAAATCGAGATTTCTGCGGGCACTGGAAGACGAAGCGCCACCGCCACCCCAGCAGCCTATCGACAATAAAAAAGATACAACTATCAGTAAGAAGAAAAAATTGAAAAAAGATAAAACGCAACCCCTTGTACTGAGTCCCGCCGTAAAATTTATTGGCCGCATTTTTACGGGTATGAAAAGAATCAGTATTAATTATTCTGAAAATGCAGCTACTACCGTTTACGGATACACTGATAGTACGCGCCAATTAGGAATGAATTTTAAATCGAGCGCACCAGGGCTGGGATTTGTATTTGGGCAACAGCCGGATACTACGTTTATAAACCGATTAGCTAAAAGAGGATTATTGACGGCTGATCCTAATTTTAACTTCCTTAATAAGCAGGATTTTAATCAAAAACTCGGTATCAATGCGCAGGTGATTCCAATTCGTGATCTTACTATTGATATTAATCTTGATAAAACATTTGGTAAAACCTATTCTGAATTATATAAGGATACGTTGGGATTCAGTGGAGACTTCAATCGATTAAGTCCTTATGCGGGTGGCAGTTTCAGTATTAGTTATATATCGTACAAAACATTGTTTGAAAAAATTCCGAGTAATGAGGTTTCTCAGACCTTTAAAATATTTGAATCGAACCGATTGATTATTTCGAAAAGATTAGGAACAAAAAGTATTTATTCGGGTGCGCAGGGTGCAGATGGCTATTATAAAGGATATGGTAAATATGCGCAAGATGTTGTATTGCCAGCATTCATTGCGGCCTATACCGGGAAAGATCCGAACAGTGTAGCTTTGGTTGAGCAATCAAATCCACAAACCCGTAGTAATCCCTTTAAGGGATATTTACCAAGGCCCAATTGGAGGGTAACCTACAATGGTTTGACTCGAATAAAGGGATTGGAAAAGATATTTACCAGCTTTACTTTATCGCATGCTTATAACAGTACGTTAAGTATGAACAGCTATAATTCCTCCTTGCTTTTTCAGGATCCTTTACGAGTTGGATATCCCGGCTTTATTGATACACTTACCGGAAATTTTGTTCCGTTCTTCCTGGTTCCAAATATTACCATAAGCGAACAATTCGCTCCATTTATTGATGTGGATATGCAATTTACCAACCAGGTAACAGCCCGGTTCGAGTATAAAAAATCCAGGACCCTAAGTTTGAGCCTCATCGATTTTCAGTTAAGCGAAAACCGTTCTACCGAATTTACAGTTGGAGCCGGCTGGCGTAAGCGCGGCGTCTTCTCTTTTATTAAATGGAAGGGTAAGCCATTAGATAATGATGCGGCGTTCCGGTTAGACTTTAGCGTGAGGGATGATGCCACAGCCAATAGCCGCCTCGATCAGGCAACTTCCCTGCCCACAGCAGGTCAAAAGGTTGTATTTATTAATCCTTCGATTGATTATGTGATCAGCAACCGCGTAAATATTAAACTTTATTTTGAACAGCGAAGGGTTGAACCAAAGATTTCAACGGCTCCACCAATTACAAATACCCGGGGAGGGGTACAAATTAGAATATCGCTTGCTCAATAGCGCTAGTTTTTTAATTTATAGTTTGTAGTTTTGAGTTGGCTGTATACAGATAGTTATCCTTTTTACCCGGATTTATTAGTGTTACCATTTTCTTTAAATTAGAAGATAGATAAACCTTTAAATGATTGCTCTAAACACACCACTCTAAAATTTTGAGTGGAAGAAAATAGGAAGGCTGCAAAGGATTGAATTAATTTCTTTTTGAACTATGAAGGCGGTGAATAAATTATTCTTAAGTAGTCTAAGTAGTATCCGGAAAAACTTCAGACCAAAAACTTTCAACGATAAACCATATCAATGAATTTGGTCATTAAATTTTATTAAGCTTGCGTTTTTTTCAAAAGCATAACATAACCACAAACCTTTTTTTTGTTCTTATTTAATTGAACCGGTTTTATCATGTGGTATTCTGTGAACTTTGATAAGTAGGGATAACTGATAATGTTTCCATCGATATCGCCCCACTGATTTTTTTTATAAACAACCTGCTTCTCACTCCAATCGTACATCCTTACTTCATACAGTCTCGAACTTGGATCGCCAATAAAAATAAACTGGTATAAAGTTCCTTGCGTCATTGGAAGTATTATCGGCAT
>JANNEK010000335.1:0-4584 GCA_031378605.1 Chitinophagaceae bacterium
ATTGAATGGTAATATCACATTGACGACGCTTCTCTTGGCTGTCAAATCAACTTTAAAGGTGGGCGTGCGATTTTCTAATTTCATTTTTTACAATAAAATAAACTCAACACTTGTCTCCAAAAATTCAACAAATCTATCGGGTGGATCTATTTCCCTTGCATCCGGTTTTAAAGGAATATTTAATGCTACTGTTAGGTTTGACTATAACAAAAATATTCTAAAAATTATTCAAGGCAAACAAGAGATTAGTGTAAATGAATTTGATCAATTCAGTTTTGTATCAATTCTAAAATTAAATGCAACACCTTCGATTTTTGTTGTGATTCAAAATAACTATTCTAAGTTTTATCAGCAGCCATTTGTAAATTTTTTAGATGCAAGTATTTCTATAAACCCGGGTAAATGGAAAATCGGTCTATCTATTGATGCAAAAAATTTGTTTAATATGGGTAGATATGTAGTTTCAAAAGCAAGTTCTATCGAGCAGTCTGTATTAACGTATTCGGTCTTGCCGAGATATTTTTTAGCAGGAATTAATTTTCGCTTTTAAAAGTAGCAACTAAAAATTTCAGGAAGAAAACATCACAAAGTAGTTTTTTACTCATTGTTTACTTTGAACTAAGTTTTATTTTTATTGCATCATAGAAATAATAAAGACAAGTCAATTCAATATTCGAGGCTTTAGCTAATTATTGATCACTTTTTATTTTTTATAATTATTACGCTTGTACTTACTGAAAGCCTTAAGTATCAAACAAATTGACGGATAAGAAAAGATTCTTGAAACTGTGCTATAAGTAATGTGATCGATTTATCAGAATCATGAAAGCAGTTTTACTCATTGTTAAAATGAGGATAACTAATTTATTTTGAGCAGTAAGATTCCTTTGATTAAAATTATTCATTTATTTATCGGCAAACTTATTTGTAAAAATTATAGCTCAATTAGAAAGTATTCCTATACAAATGGAATTTTATTATCGGAGTGTTATTAACAGTCATATAATTTAAAAACAAAAGAACAAAGAGAAGTCCTGCAACATCAATTTTAAAACCATTAAAACAAGAATTATGAAACGATTGGTGTTATTAGTGTTGATTTTTATCAGTTTATCATCGGTAGCTTCGGAAAGCTATCAGGATATAATGCTTAAGGGCATAACTTCGATAAAAAAGGATGATTTAAAAATAAGCTTCAACCTGGGAAAATTTCAGGAAGAAGATATGGGTAGGTTAGAAGTGATGCTGGATAAGATAGCGTCTATCGATTTGCCGACTGAAAATTCCTGTACGATTACCATAACCTTGGAGGCTAGTATTGGATTTATTAAGGTTATAGGTTCTGCTTCAGTTACTGCAACTACCTGTAAGGATGCTGCAATGATAGCTGCGCAGGGAGCCAGAGATGCATTGGCTGCTGCGAGAAAAGCGCTTATGTAAAACAGTTGCAGGGCTGTCTTTGTTGATATTTTTAGCCATCGAAAATGATTTAACGGGCGTTACCCCAGTTTGATCATTTTCGCTTTTGGTATTATGGCATTAATCATCAAGTACATCAATAAAAAGAGTGTAAAGAGTGACTAATAGCATAACCACACTAAACGAATAATAATGCTAAACTCCATCCCGATTAGAGCTATTTACTGGCTTGGTATTTTGTTTTTTCCGTTGTTGCTAAACAGTCAGTCTGTTTTAAAAGGCAAATTAACATGGAACCCTAAGTGGGGAAATAAAATATATATTCAACCGCTTACTGATTTAGAATTCGATAAGAAGCCAACAGACTCTATTCAAATCAATCGGGATGGTAGTTTTTATTATGAACTTACTTCTGCAATAAAAAATAATTTACTCTACCGTTTGTTGTTGCCTCCGAAAAATGGCAGAAACAATTCTATTATAGAAGGTGCCGCTGAAAATACCTTGTTTATTTATTTGCCGGCTAAAGGAGTTACCCAACTTTTTGCCCATGCAGATAGTTTTTATTTTTCTGCCCGCATAGCTACCGATGGTATCAATAAAAAACTTTTTAGATACACTGCCTATAAAAAACCTTTTCGTGATTTATATGAAAAACTAAATAAGAAAATTACAGCCTTTCCCGATTCTGCCGAAAAATTCAAAAGCGAAATTTATGAAGAATGGTTAAATCAACTCGAGGCTTATAAGGCCAATGTGAAAAGAACCATCATAAGGTCGACCGAAACACCTGTTATGCTGTTAGGATTATACAGTTATTATATGGCAAATTTTGGGCGCTATGACTCTTCCTTTTTTAGTCAAACGATTAGCAGGATAGACGATCAGCAACTGCAACTTGTAAAGCGTATAAAAGATGATTTAAAATTGGTAAGCAATAACCGAATTGGTATGGTATTTCCCGGGTTATTGTTAAAAGACGAAAATAGAAACAATAAAACGATCAGAGATTTTAAGGCCACCTATTATGTCGTCGATTTTTGGGCTTCCTGGTGTTCTCCTTGCCGATTATCCATTCGATCGCACTTACCGAAGCTGAATAACGAATTAAAAGAAAAAAATATCCTGTTATTGGGAATCAGTGTAGATGAAGAAGAGTTATTATGGACGAAAGCACTTCAAACCGATAAACCAACATGGCCACAATTGCACGACTATAAGCAAACAGGCTCTTGCCATGAATATTTTCAAATCTTTTCCTATCCAACCTTATTGGTATTGAATGAGAATTATGAAATAATTTTTGAAACCAGTTCTGATTTCGAATTAGAATCTTTCATAAAAAAACTCAATAAAAAATAATAAGAAGATTTCTAGTTTAGCCAATCAAACAACTAGTGTCTTGTTAAGTTTATTGTGGCGTAAATGGTTTCCTACCAAGAGTCTTTAGATGAAAAGCGATCTAATGAATCTGTGAACGTAGAAGTTCTATTCGTGTTTCTTTGTGAAACGGCTTTGTGGCTCTTTGTGTTAGAAAAAATTATATTCCTCTTACTTATATGCCAATTGCTATTTTAACACAAAGAGCCCAAAGAACACACAAAGGGCAAACGTAAAATACTTAGTGTGTTTGGAGGATATATCAGCTTATGATTAACATAGCACTAGTAAACCATGTCTATATGCTTTACTATTTTATTCGGTAAGTATCAAACTAAAATTCTACCTCTCCCTATTTTTAATTGTGGGATTAGGCATTTGGTTCGTACTCGTTGGTTTGCAAAACCTCGTAGAGGTAGCATTTTGGTAGAAACCAGACAAGTGATGTTGCCAAAGTCCTGTAAGGGCGGCATTTTCAACGCGTTTAATATGAAACAGGAAAATAAAAAAATGCCGCCTCCAGGAGGCTTAATAAAACCCCATTCTATTACTACCAGAATGACGTACCTATGGCACTATTGCGAACTAAATGCCTAATCCTTTTTAATTATCATCGCTTCCAATCTGATTGTGGAGCACTTTCGAAAATTTTCTAAAACGGCAGCTACAAACAAAGGGACATAACAACAAAAATGCTCGTATTGGATTTATTATTCCTTCTATGACCCTACCTCTTATCAATTACCGGGAGGTTTTATTTTATCCTTGATTATGAAAAAAAATTAGTGGCGGGGTTGGTATAAAATTAAAAGTAGTCGTTAAAAAACCTGATTCTCTGTTGTTTTTCCCATTTATTTTTTTCAACTACTTTTTACTTTTACTCCATCATCGCTTTTTTTGAGGTTAAGCGTTAAGCAGCAGCGGGATTAACAATGTGTCTGTTACCCGCTGCTTTATTTAAAAATTCCAATTAATGATTGGTAATGAATGTTTCAGATTCTTGCTCCACAATACTAGTGCTATGGTAAGCGTAAGTTGACGTATATCCAGTCATACAAAAAAGGTAGAAGTGCATTGTAAAATAACTTCGCGCTTTCGTGGCAATTATTTTTTAACCACTAAGAGTTCGAAGAAAATATGCCCCTAAACTTCACGAAGAAAGGACATCGTGATTTGTGAAAAAATTCTGTAGCTCCTGGTAATAAAAATTATTATGTCAGAATAGATTTAACTTAATACTAGTTGTATTCCATTTAACTTCACTACAGAGTTAATGATACCGATTTTTATACCCCGTATTTGGTAAAAATCATTGATCATGGTTGTAGAAATATTATTAAGTTGGTCGTTCCAGTTTATAATTAAATTTAATCCTACACCACTCAACGTTCTAATAAAACCGATTCCACCCGATAACAACACTCTATTTATTTTATCTACTATCATGCCGGTTCCGGCAATAGACAGTCTGTTGTAAATTTGATAGTTTTTCAATTCCTCTGCTTACAGAAGAAAATTCTTTCTTACCAGCCATTCTGGAT
The DNA here is from genome assembly GCA_031378605.1 of Chitinophagaceae bacterium. Taxonomy (GTDB): domain Bacteria; phylum Bacteroidota; class Bacteroidia; order Chitinophagales; family Chitinophagaceae; genus Endoryza. The sequence continues at coordinate 4,341 of JANNEK010000335.1, forward strand.
TTTTTTTGCACAGAAAATAGTGGAAGAAACATTCTTATTCTGGAGTAGCATTTCGATACGTAAATAGTAAGTAGATATTCTTTTTTGTCTAATTGTTCAGGCTACTCTAAATCAAAATAGTTCCCTTTGTTATTATCTAATTCTTTTGCTAACAACTTAAAATTTTCTTCGGTAGCATTAAGGTTTATAAACTTATCAATAATGGTTCTGTTTCTGTAAAGAATAAAAGTATTTGCTACACTTG
>JANNEK010000353.1:0-2544 GCA_031378605.1 Chitinophagaceae bacterium
AGCAGCAATCGTTTTTACAGCTATTTCAAAACTGTAAATCGTTTTACTGCAATCAAACCGTTTATTGCAGGTAAATGAACTGCAGCAAACAGCTATAATTAGAATAAAACCTTTGAATATTTTTATATTAGTATCCATAAAAACTAAATAGTGTAGTTACCCCTGTTAGTTGATTATTATTATTTTCTAACAAGAGCCGTTGTTTGAAAGCTTGCGGAGACTTTACATCACCATCCAGCGCATCAAAAAATTGTTTATTGGTATATAAAGATACATTGTCGTTTACAAGAATCCTTGGATTTTGAATGGCACCATCATTTCGACTATCAGCCAGGTCATAATACAAACCAATCGGGAACCACCGAAAGGGATTTTCCGGTCTGTTAGGGTTATAATCCTCTAAATAATTTATCCTGCTGCTGCTTAATCCGCTAACGGGATCATTAGCTGTATAAGGATATCCATTAGTATTATAAGTATCACAATTTGCACCGTAGTGCCGGTCGGTAAATACCTGTTCAATATAATTGGCCCAACTTTCACCAAGGGCAATAAAACTAGAATAAGTACCATCACTTCCATCTCCATAGGGCACTAAGGTTTGATTTAAAAAATACTTTGTAATGGTATAGGCTTCGGCATTCACAAACTCGCCAAAAGAAAACTGTCCTATTTTTTGAAAATGGGCTGCATGTGCCAGTTCATGAAACATTAACGATTTTACATATTCGCTTTTATAAAAGCTGGAATACTCTTTATAGCCTAACCCCATATCGTATAATCTAAACAAATTTGTATTCACAAAATAATTCCAAATAGCCGTTACTTCATTTACCGGGCGGTTAATTACTGAGTATCTGAAATATTCAAGGGTTGGATAACCTGCTGTAAGAGGTCTGTGTGCATTCATTGGAGTGGACCCAGCCGTTGGTGGAAATAAAAAACTACTGAGAATCACTTTTAGTTTGGAGGGCAGCGTACCCATATTATTTGCAATGGCATACTGATTGTATTCCTGATAACTGTTCATAAGCTGGGCGGCCCACCAGTTTTTATGTCTTCGGCTATACTTGCTTCCATCCACATTAAAAAGATAAGTAATGTTATTAAGGGTGCCGCTGTATATTCCTAAACCCTGTGCTACCGGAAAAATCATTTGCCACCACCTTCCCAGCCGCAAGGCTCTTGTTTTGATATCCGCATTTTTAAACTTTACGGTAATGTTTACTTTATTTCTAAAACGTTTGGTACTTCTGAAATAACCCAGGTCATCCGTATAGGACCGATCTATTTTAAAAAAGCGGCGCGAAACTACTCTTGTCTTTCTTACCGGAACCTGTTGGTTAATCGTATTATCATACACATAAATATAACCTGCCGGTGTTTTAGCATCTGCGGGAGGTAAGCCACCACCGCCACCGGGATTTGGTTCACACAATGGATTATCGGGTGCGGGGCAGGGAGGAGGTACGACCAGCAATGAAAAGTTACAAGAATCATTATAGGGATTTCCGGTGATACGAAGTGCTTCATTTTCCATCCATATATCCTGATCAGGCACATGAAGGTATTGAAGAATTTGATAAGTTATACCTGCGGGAGGTTGATACCCTTGCTGTAAAACAGTGTACAGCCAGGGAATCTCTTCGGTGCCAATACCTGCCTGTGGGTAATAATCTCCCTGTATTAAAACATCTCTGTCTAACGGATGATCGAATACTTCAATATCTGTATCTAATAATTGATCGAGCTGTTCATAGGTAGCGGGTTTAAACCGAACATATACACTATTAATCGTAATATTCTTAGTAGTTCCATATAAATTAATGGAGGCATGTTGCATCGTAGATAGTGAGTAAGGATTGCCGAGTAATTGCGGGCCCAGTATCGTTTGAGTTAATATACTATCGGCGGTCAGGTCTGCCTGCAAAAATTCCTGACAGGTTGGGTCGTTCCCAAACGGGGAGCCTCCAAATACTTCAATTACATCTGGTTTTATATCTTTTTTAATTTCTTTTTATAGGAAATAAAACTAAAAACAATCAATAGTAGTAGTGAGCAGATGTGCAAAAATGGGGGGAGTAAATCTAACCATAAAAATGAATTGAATGTTTATGTAAAAAGTAAATTACTAACGTTTACTAACATTTGGCTAATTGTGCATAACTTTTATTTTGCTGACATTGGTTTAGCCATACGGCAGTTATTTGCAGAAGGAATCGGGCAATTGAATATTAATAGGTTAATACATTTAGGGAAAGATGTTTTTATTTTCTCAAAACAATCCTGCTCTGTCATCTGAAAAAACTAATTGTATAGGGAGTTTCAACTAAGAGACCTACTGCACGAATAGATAATCAAAGCATTAAATGCGCTACTCTTTTTTATTAAAAAATAAGCGACCCTTTGCAAAGTTCTTTATCAGTGTGATGCTAAGTATAAATTGAAGTATATCCATCTATCTAAAAAAGAATAAGGATACTTCGTAAAAAACTCTGGAGCTGATGGGGATCGATATTCCGGCTGCGATGACCGGCTTCTCGC
>JANNEK010000367.1:0-6503 GCA_031378605.1 Chitinophagaceae bacterium
TAAAGCAATTACGGCGACTGATTATACCTATGATGCCAATGGAAATTTAAAGAAAGATTTGAATAAAGATATTGGCGATGCTACCACGGAAGGCATTGAATACAATCACCTGAACCTTCCTTATAAAATTACTGTTAAAAATACAAATGGAGTAAAAGGAACCATTACCTATATCTATGATGCAGCAGGAAATAAGCTGGAAAAACGGGTTGATGATAATACGAATACCAGCTCTCCCTATAAGAATACAACCTATATAAGTGGATTTGTTTATGAAGCAGATAAGCTTCAATTTTTTGGACAGGAAGAGGGACGAATTCGGGTTAAGGAAATTCAGATCATAACATCTCCTCTATGCCCTCCTCCTTCTGTACCACCTTATACTCCCTGTCCGCCCCCTGTAGTGACCACAGCATATGAATTTATGTTTGATTATTTCCTGAAGGACCATTTAGGAAACACCCGCATGGTGCTAACGGAAGAATTGCAGACAGATATTTACCCCATAGTGTCCCTTGAAAATACCAATGCCGTAAATTTTGAAAATACCTATTACAAAGTAGACCCGGTGAATATTGTTGACAGATCTGCAGCTTTTGGGTTAACGGAGAATTACCCCAACAATAATGGACTGGCAACTAATAATGCCACTATAACGGGTACCAACAATAGCCAGAAGGTATACCGCCTGCACGGTAACGGTACTAAAATGGGGTTGGGTATTACCTTAAAAGTAATGGCGGGCGATAAAATAGACATTTACGGAAAATCGTATTGGAAAACAGCCGATGGAAATGTACCGGGTACTCCATCTGCGATTCCATTGGTAGATTTATTAAATAGTTTTATTGGTTCAGGAATCACTGGAAAAGTTGGTATCACCGGACAAATGGTCGCTGATGCTCCTGGGGTAGTGTCCTTAATAAATCAGTTGTTTCAATCTCAGGGGCAAGGCAGCACTCAGCCCAAAGCCTATATCAATTGGGTTTTATTTGATGAAAATTTCCGTCCCGTAACTGGTTCCACCAATAGTGGTTTTGATGCAGTGGGAGGCAATGGAGTATTAAAAAGCCACGTTAAAACAACCGGCGAGATCATTAAAAACGGCTACTTATATATATATTGCAGTAACGAGAGTAAGTTGGATGTGTTCTTTGATAACCTTCAAGTAGTACATACAAGAGGGGCATTAATTTCAGAATCACATTACGGTGCCTGGGGTAATGTTTTAAAAGGTATTTCAAGTGAGGCTGCACTTAAATTACCGAATAAATACAAGTATAACGGTAAAGAAGAACAGAATAAAGAGTTTGCTGATGGCTCAGGACTTGAATGGCTTGATTTTGGAGCCCGGTTTTATGATGCACAAATTGGAAGGTGGAATGTTGTGGATCCGTTGGCAAATAATTTTCTATATGAAACTCCCTATAATTATGTTGGTAATAACCCCATTACAAATATTGATGTTGATGGCAAATTCAAATTTCCTAAAAATAAAAAGGCAGAGTATGAAAAAGATTACAAAACGTTTTCAAAATATTTGAAAAAGGGAGGAATCGACCAACTTTTAAAGAGTCCTAGAATTATAGAAGCGTTTAAAAAATACGGTAATCTTAACCGCGACCAACTAAAAATAGATTTTGCATGGAATAGTGGCGCTGAAATAAATATTGTTGATAACCCAGGTGGTAGTACGGCTGCACGAGGGTGGACTACTTCTAAAGGTAATATCGAAATAGATATTCAGTTGGTAAAAATGCTTGAAAATGCTAAACCGGAGGATAGAGAAGCCGCGTTACTGGCTGTTTTTGCGACTATTTTGCACGAACAAAATCATAGAGGGAGGAAACTAACTAATACAACTTATGACCCCGAGCTAGCTGGTGGAACCAATCAAGATATTAGAGAAGCTGGGGATGCATTTATTATTGACGTATATACGAGTAAAGCTTTAGAGGCTATGTATGACTTTTCTGGCACACAACTTGACGATCCTAATTTTGAGAAGAACGTTATTTTAGGTGCGAAAAAAATTATAACAAATAAACGAAGGCGAAACGAAGGTAGTGATTTGCCAGGAACCTCTACAACTCCTGATAATTATGAGATAGGCAAAATATTAAATAGCTTTTTAGCAGCGGGTGCGACTTATGGCGGATAATTTTAAAAATGAGTTTCTTTTTTTCTAATAACATATTCATTAATTCTCATTCTTAAAACTATTGAATGAAACTTAATTTAACTTTAAATGGACTAATATTATTAGTCTTGTTGAGTCTAAACGGATATTTATCCGCACAAGAAAATTCAAGTTGTAGATTATTAGAAGCTCTCATAAGGAATGAAGAAATTCAGAGACTTTTTTTTCTGAATAAATTCAAAGACTTACCAATCGTATTTGTTGACCCAAAACATATAGTTGGGGTTTGCACGATTGCTAATTACAATGAAAGAGTTGTACAAGTTGTTTCTGATTCGTCTTATCTTAATAAAAAAGGGGTTCAATATATTATTATTGAAAAGGTTAAAAAAAATAAGCACTCGTACATTTTGACCATATCTCACAACGACACTGGCGCCGCAGGCGATATTATATTTAGGAAAAAAAATAAAGCAATGAAAGTGTCAAAAATATTGATTGGATATTATTGATTTGCTTTTTAGATGCTTTTTTGGGTAATGTATCAAATTATCTGGTTTCAAAAATACTAATGGCAATAAAGGTTTTACAGGGGGCAGGGAAAAGCCTCCTGTATTTTTTTTGGGATAATTAAGCGTCAATTTTGAATAGGTAGCGTTTTTGTAAGGGTATTTTTTGTATTCATGTATCAAATTATCAGGTATAAATGGAATGCAAATTTTGTAAGGAAAGGTGCCAAAAAAACGACTCCGCTCACGCAAGAATGCAGTTATCTTAGCTGATTAAAAGGGAGAAGAAAACTAATAGCTGGAGGAAGTGTGGCAGACGGGAACTAACGGATACTTGCAGTAGCAGCGAGTAGTAAGTTCCAAATTATTTTAGTGCCCCTGTTACATATTTTCATAGTTTTAAAAATACTTTTGGTCTAAAGCCCCTCCTTGGGAGGGGTTGGGGAGGCCCTGTATTTTTATATCTATTGCAGCAATGAGAGTAAACTCGATGTATTCTTTGATAACCTTCAAGTAGTACATACAAGAGGAGCCTTAATTTCAGAATCACATTATGGAGCCTGGGGTAATGTTTTAAAAGGCATTTCAAGTGAAGCTGCATTAAAGTTAGAAAACAAGTACAAGTATAACGGTAAGGAAGAACAGAATAAGGAGTTTAGTGATGGAAGCGGACTGGACTGGTATGACTATAAGAATCGTTTTTATGATAACCAGATTGGAAGATTTTTTTGTCAGGATAGAATAGCTGATGAGTATGTTTACTATTCGCCCTATCAATTTGCAGGAAATGAAGTGCCCAATGCAATCGACCTGGATGGATTAGAGCCGTTAAGACCTAATGAGGTTAAAAGAAATCAGATTGCATTAATCATTTCAGTTCATGGGCAAGAAAATTCGGATCCCGAAAAAGGTAAAACTCAAACAAAGAACAATCAGTATGCTAGAGAAATTAGCGAAGGCCTAGGTACGTTGTCAAAACTGGATACAGAAAAATCAAACGTACAGGTTGTTCAATTTTCATCCGGGGACGACAGCGGCGAACAATTTATTAAAGACGATATTCGTGAGACAATTTTAAACTTTCAGAAAGTGAACCCAAATGGATTGATCATGGGTGCTGGGCATTCAAGAGGTGCTGACAATCTAATTGAGTTTGCAAAAGAAAATCGTGACATAGGATTTAGGAATATGTTTATTATTGATGTTAGCGATGGTACTGGTGATACTGATACAAAATCTCCTTCAAATATTGGCCGTATAGATAATTATTATGTCCCTAATACTAGTTTTTTTACTCCGGGAGGTCAAATAATGGAACGCGAGAAGAAAAACAGCACCACTATAATAACTAATACTCCAATAGAAAATACTAGCCATACACGGATAGATAATCTGATTGGACCATTATTAACAAATATTCTTAGTAAGTTTTTTAATATTACCATCAATTAATAATAATTTGCTAAATTAAAGCTTTAGATATGATGCCAGAGACTAAAAAAATTGTTTTGTATGTATTTTTGTGTTGCCTGTTATCCTGTTTGGTTTTGTGGATTTCTACACAACATGGGGCAACCTATACATTAATGACTTTCTTTGCCTATGTGCCGCTTCATTTTATTTTGTTTATGATTTTTCGATTCAACATAGTTTCACCGAGAAAGAGTATTGCATTAATATTTTTTATAAGTATATTTTTTTTATTGTTGACTGAAATATTCGTCTATGCTGATATGGCTATTGTTGTTGGAGCAGGACGATATGTTCCTTAGCTTGGTAATGTATCAAATTATCTGGTTTCAAAAATACAAATGGTAATAAAGTTTTTACAGGAGGCAAGGAAAAGCCTCCTGTATTTTTTTGTACATAAGTAAGCATTCATTTTAAGTATGTACCGTTTCAGTAAGGGTATTATTTATAAAAATGCCCCGCAAGCGGAGGTACAATAACCAACGTGAAAACCACCATGGAATATGACCATGCCGGAAGAGTGCTGAATGTATGGAAAACGATCAATGATGCGGAAACAAAAAAAGCATTGATAACAAACAACACCTATGATGAGCTGGGTCAGTTAAAGCAAAAAAAAATTGGGCGGCAAAAGAATACAGATGGTTCCTATACCTCCAATCCATTAGAAACACTTGATTATGGTTATAATATTCGGGGATGGCTAAAAAGTATCAATAAGGACTATGCGAATGGTCTCTCCCCCACTGGGGGAGCCGGAGGGGGCCCCTGGTTCGGTATGGAACTAAATTATGACTGGGGTTTTGCAAACAACCAATACAATGGAAATATTTCCGGAACCAAATGGCGCAGTAAAGGAGATGGGGAACAACGGGCCTTCGGTTATGGATACGATGCAGCAAACCGCTTGCTGTATGCCGATTTTAATCAGAAGTTTGGAAGCAACTGGGCAAAAAATGACGCCGGTACGCCCAACTACTCCATTGACTTTAGTATACAGATGGGTAATGGAACGGACGCGGCTACCGCCTACGACGAAAATGGAAATATCAAAAAAATGAAGCAGTGGGGATTAAAACTAAACAGCAGTTCGGTTATTGATGATCTTTCGTATAATTACAACGCCAATTCTAATAAGCTGCTCAATGTAGCGGATGCCGCCAATGATGTACAAACGGTACTGGGAGATTTCAGAAGTTCACAAAAGTATATGACTTCATTAAATAATGCCAAGACGGCCGCAGCGATTGACTATACTTACGATGCCAATGGTAACTTAAAGAAGGATTTAAATAAAGATATTGGTGATGCCACCACGGAAGGCATTGAATACAATCACCTGAACCTTCCTTATAAAATTACCGTTAGAAATACAAATGGATTAAAAGGAACCATTACATATATATACGATGCACTTGGAAATAAGCTGGAGAAAAGAGTGGATGATAATACGAATACCAGTTCTCCCTATAAGAGTACAACCTATATCGGGCCCTTCGTATATGAATCGGATAAGCTGCAGTTTATAAGTCATGAAGAGGGCCGCATCCGCCTGAAAGAAACTACAGTAAATAATGTACCTGCTACCGAATTTGTATATGATTATTTTGTAAAGGATCATTTGGGTAATACAAGAATGGTGTTAACGGAAGAAGTACAGAAAGATATTTATCCGATTGCTTCTCTTGAAAGTTCTACGGCTGTTGCCCTGGAGAATAGCTATTACAAAATTGACGCATTAAATATTCTGGATCGATCGGCGGCATTGAATATACCCCAGTATCCAAACAATAATAGTATTCCAACCAATAATTCAACTATAAACGCAGCAGAGAATAGCCAGAAACTATACCGGCTTCATGGTAATGGAACTAAAATGGGTTTGGGCATAACGTTGAAAGTAATGGCAGGTGATGTGGTGGATATATTGGGAAAATCGTATTGGAAAACAGCCGGTGCCGGCGTAACAGGGGTACCCGATAATATATCTGTATTGAATTTATTAAAAGATTTTGTAGGGCCGGGCATCAGTGGTAAAGTGGGAATAACCGGTGATCAGCTATTTGCCTTAACGGATATTGCTACCGGGGTAGGATCTTTATTAGGCGGACAATCAGGCCAAACACCTACTAAACCAAAGGCCTATATTAACTGGATACTGTTTGATGAAAATTTCAGGCCGGTAGTAAGCAGTGCAAATAACCCGCATACAAATAGTGGTTTTGACCAGGTGGATGTGGAAGGAGTTCTTAAATCACATCTTCGAAGCACCGGTGAAATCACTAAAAACGGTTATCTTTATATCTATTGCAGTAACGAAAGTAAACTCGATGTGTTCTTTGACAATTTACAGGTGGTACATACGAGGGGAGCGTTGTTAGAGG
>JANNEK010000429.1:0-2403 GCA_031378605.1 Chitinophagaceae bacterium
TTGTGAAAACCCGGAGATATTAAGTAATAGTATAAGGGCGGTTAAAAGTTTCATCAGTAATTTTGAGTACTTATGTAGTATTTAAAGCTCTTATAAAGTTAATAAAAAATGATTTGTTACCAACAAGGGATTTATAATAAATATGGTTGTTTATTCAGTTATAAATTAACTGGTTACTCAGCTGAAACTTTATAAGCTAAATGAAATTTATTTTTGCCAGAATATTTTACTGAAGGAATTGTATTTACAAAAAATCCGGTAAAAAGGTCTCCCAAAGAAATACTCCGACAAAGACATTTGCCAAACCAAAAGAACAATTGCGATTTCCTCTTTAATACCCTTTGACGGAATCGCAATACTTCTTTTGCCCTTCGGTTTGTTACACAAGTTTGTCATAGTCTTTGTAACTCCATATTTCTTTGCTCGGGGAACTCCCGTGTCTGAAAAGAAACTGTACCTACACTCTCTTACCCCTACTTCACTTTGGCTTGGTTACGTTTGTGCCAGGCTTTTGTATTTTATCAAGGGAATAGCTTCCTTATCACATACCCACTCACAACCATTCCAGTTGATTCATACAAGCTATACATACTCACTACACCATGCCCCGCTTCGTATGGCAGTGTAGTCACAGTCACTTTTCATCCACCCGTTTCCAATAATTAGGCGAGCCGGCGGCCACTGGCTGCGTTTGGCGCTGCCTTCACAAACCCTTGCATATACCTCCGGTATCCGTAATGGCAGCCCCGCACTGTGTGTTCACATTCCTTTTAGTCATTGTCCTGAACACGCCATCCAGTGGCACTCGCTGCCACTTCCATTCATACTTCATTCCTGTGGCTTTGCTGGCTCGCTCATGGCTACAGTGTTGAAAGCTTTCAACACGGCTTTGCTTCTTTTGACTGAGGGCTCTTATACCAGTTATATTTACAGAGAGGAGGTATTTTTTCGGGCTTGATAGTCTTTAACTTTTTGAACACCAGAAATATTAATTCGATAATTTACCATTTCAATACTTGCAAAATATTTTTCAGCAATTTCCGAATATGTCATACTCTTTTTTAGACTTGCGAATAAACTTGGTTTTGTTAATTGTAAACAACCGCCTAAATATTTAGCTTCATTTTCTTGCAATTGATTGTTATAAGTAAGGCCAAATTTATTTGCAAGATTTAATAGATTTTCGGGAATAGAATGTTCGAGGAGTATATGTGAAATCTCATGCATTATATTACTTTGTTGCCTTGCAGAAGAATCAATGTTTTTGTAAAGTATTATTTTTTCACCATCTCTGTTAATTGTATATAAAGCAGAGAATGAAGGGTGATTATTTAGAAGAGTTCTCTCAGCTTCTAAATCACAAAGTATTTCATCAAATGTATAAACTGGGATATTTTTATGTTTAGCAAGGGCGAAAGCATCTAATGGCGAAAATATTGATAATCCCATTTCCTTTCGAATTTTTAAACCAAAATCCTCGGCTCCTTTTTTAAAGCCATGTTTAAATTTTGGAGACGCATCATTTTTTAGCTGTTTTTCTATCATAAGCCAACTCTACTAGGGTAATGATTGCTGCAACTGTATTAGGATCTAATTCTCCGCTAGATCTTAACTGGAAAATTAAACTATCTTTTTCAGATGTTGCTCTTTTTTTTGGAGTAGAATCTGTGATAAAAACATCTGTTGAAACGCTTAACCAATTGCATAGTTTAATAAAAGTTTCTACATCAGGGAGGTTTCCTTGCTCAACCCTAGAAAGGGTTGCCAATCCGATACCAATTTCTTTTGCTGTATCACGAAGTCCTTTAGTTTGCCTCTTACTTTTTATCATGCTTGATAAAAGCTCATTGTTGAGTGTGGATTGCATGTTAATAAGTTTTTGTATGTAGAACACCGTTCCTTTTGCGGAACTATTGTATTTTTGTTAACGGAACAGCTTCTCTTGTGTGATACGAAGATAAGAAGATTGTTGACTTAAAGTAACAAACTAAAATTTTTTTATAAACAGAAAATAAACATTTATGAGTTGGTTTCAAAATTTGCAGACAAGGATGGATTATTAAACATCCATGCATAATAACATATCAATATAAAGAATTTCATATAAAACTAAAGTAATTAGTATATTTGTACTAAGTATTTTATTAAAAAAATTAAAATGGCAACAGATAAAAACAAACACTTAGACTCAGTAATTAAAACTCACCAAATTTCAAAAGAAGAAGATCTTTTAAAAAAATTTAAATTAAGAAACAAGGAAGTTAAGGAAGACTTGGAGGAAGAGTATAAAGAGAAAATTTATAGTCCATTCAATTCTGGTTCGTATGCAAAAAATACTGCAATTAATATCAAATTCGATTTTGACTTAGTTGCACCTTATAAAAGGAATGCATTTGATACTTT
>JANNEK010000006.1:0-1814 GCA_031378605.1 Chitinophagaceae bacterium
GGAAAGGACAACCATTTGGTCAAGCAGCAAAAAAGTTTACTTCCGACCTATGCTTTGGACAAACCGTAACAGTAATTAACGAAGGTAAATATGACAGGTACAAAAGACTTATAGCAGTTATTATTACCGAAAAAAACGAAAATGTAAATAAGGAATTAGTTAAAGCAGGGCTTGCGTGGCATTTTATAAAATACTCCTCAGACATATCGTATGACGACTTAGAATTAACTGCAAGACAAAACAAAATTGGACTTTGGGCAGACGACAATCCGACACCACCATGGAATTGGAGAAAACCCTAAGCGAAGAAAAACTACACACAACAAAAGTATTTGCAAAAGCAGGGCTGGACAATGTTATCTTCGGCATCAGCAACATGGCATCAGTTGTTCAGGCTGGACTTTTACTATTTAGCTTTTAATTGTTATCTTCAACAATATATTTTCAATCAGCATTTGTTCCGGGCAGGACGTTCAATGAATCCCCTGCCTTCGCAAATACTCAACGTTAGCGGCAACCCTGACACATGACAAATTAGCAATGAAATTTGAACTTAAACCATACAAAAGAAACACTCCTGACCAAGAATTATTGGATGACCTTAAGAAAGTTGCATTAAAACTTGGCAGAGATAAAATTACAAGAACCGAATATGATGAGAATGGAGTGTACAGTTCTGGGACACTTGAAAGACGATTTGGCAATTGGAGTAATTCTTTAGAAAAGGCGGGCTTGCAAATAAATGTCCAACGAAACATTTCAGATACAGAACTATTTGAAAACATAGAAGAGGTTTGGCTCCAACTTGGACGACAACCTCTTTATGTTGAAATCAAACAACCACTTTCAAAATACTCGACAACTCCATATGAAAAACGATTTGGTTCTTGGTTGAAAGCACTTGAAGCTTTTGTTGAATTTATTAATGCAATTCCTAATGAAGGTGATAAGATTTCGATTGAAGAAACCGATTTTGAAAAAACTGACAAGCTCGAAATTGTATATAAACATAAAACCAAAAGAATCCCAAGCGAAAGATTAAAGGTCCAAGTATTAATGAGGGATGGAAACAAATGCACGCTTTGTGGAATTACTGTCACAGGAGAAAATATACATTTTGATCATATAATTCCTTGGTCAAAAGGCGGTGAAACAATTTTAGAAAATCTTCAAGTACTTTGCAAGACACATAATCTTGCTAAAGGCAATATTGGGTATGACGACCTATAGTAACGCCAGTACTAGAAGGGCAGCCGCTAACACGGGTTTTGCGCCAGCGGGGGTTGACGAATATGTTTTCGGCTATAGTAATTCTATTCAACTTCAGTCCGGGCTAGACGTTTTCAAATCAACTTTATTTTATACCTTGTACATTAAACAACTATTGGGCGACACGTAACCTGGCTGGACGAACGCTATTACCCCGCCGATCGCAAAGCCCAAAACGTTAACGTCAATACTACTTTGACACAATTTCTAAGTGTAAAATAATTCGCAAGCATACTTTTATTAAGACCACGACAGAAACATTTTAGTATCTATTCTTTTTAAGCAGTGGCTCGACAACACAGAATTGCTTTTGTCATAAAAGGACATTTCACAAAACTGTTTATGGTTAGACCAATGACTTTTGTATATCGATCATTCATTATTTTGTGAGACACCAAAGTCAGCAACTTGATATTCGCTTAAAAAAATAGAATAGCCTTTCGAATTTCTGTTTAGTATCTGCAATCTGCCTTCATTTCACTTTTGGAGTTGGACATTTTGTATATACTAAACCTGATAATTAATCTGGTACATCTTTCTCCTGC
>JANNEK010000021.1:0-12746 GCA_031378605.1 Chitinophagaceae bacterium
CAAAGAATATCCATCTTTCCATATTCACTCATTAACTCTTTGATCTGGGTATATGTAAAATCTTTAAATGCATTCCATCGTTCAGGATATTTTTTTGGATCATAATTTACATTCCGATCTTTTGGCGGAAAATAAGGCCACCAATAATTTTCATTATGCCAATCTGGTTTTGAAAAATAGGCTCCGGTTAAAAAACCTTCGTTACGAAATGCATTAAAAATTTCTTTGGCAACATTACTACGGGGGTTACTGGAAAATGAACTCTTACTGCTCGTTATTTTATAATCCGTTTGTTTGGTATCGAACATACAAAATCCATCATGGTGTTTGGTAGTGAACACCATATATTTCATTCCTGCTTCCTTAGCCGCGGTTGCCCATTTTTCCGGGTTAAACCGGATAGGATTAAATGTTGTTTGTAAATTTTCATAGGCGTTTTTATAATTGAAATAGTTATTTGCGTAGGGGCCCCTCCGTTGTGTCCACCCTTCATCTTCCGGACAAAGGCTCCAGCTTTCAACGATTCCCCATTGACTATAAGTTCCCCAATGCATAAACAAGCCAAACTTTAGATCCTGCCATTGTTCTATTTTTTTAAGCACATCCGGCTCCGGAGGAGCTACATAGTTGTGGTACTGCGCTTGAGCAAACAAAGATGTTAGAATAAAAAGGAATAGTAATTGCTTTTTCATATTTTTTTTTTACCCTGCACGATATCTTTTTTGAGCTGTGGTTGCCTTCGGAATGGCGGGCCGGACACACGTCGCACTCTTGTGCATCTGGCGCTCTATTCGGCTGTCGGCACTCGTTAGGCTTTAAATTACATTAATCAAATAGTTTTGAGTTCTTAATAATTATCAATAGAAGGTCAAAACTAACAGAACTCTTTTAAAAAAAATCATGCAACCGTTTGACTAATTATTTTATTACTGGCAATACCAAATTGCTATTGTTATATATTCGAATACTTGCTTTTTGATAATCTTTTTCGGTTGCCTCTGCTATCCGAATAAATTTTTGAGGGTTTCGATCTACCAAAGGGAACCAACTACTTTGTACTTGCACCATTACCCGGTGTCCTTTCTTAAAAGTATGTGCAGCTTCATTCAATGCAAAAGATATTTTTTCAATTTTATTCGGAATAAATGCTTCAGGTATTTCATAACTATTTCTGAATTTACCTCGAAACACTTCAGCTCTTACCAATCGTTGAAAGCCTGCCATCTGAAGATTCTTAGGATTGGTTGCCGGGTTTTTTTCTGTATCCGGTAATACATCAATCAACTTTACGATAAAATCAGCATCACTTCCTGAAGTAGATACAAATAAATTCGCAATAATTTTTCCGGTAATGGTGATATCCTCCATTAATGTATCTGTTTCAAAAACCACTACATCCGGCCTTTGTGCAGCGAAGCGTTGATCCTCGGCCATATATTCATTATTTCTTCTTCCCGAAATTATACTGGTGTAGGGAACGGGCTTTGCCGGGTCACTTATATATTCACTGTAGGCTTTTGTATTTCCCGGCTGCAGCATTAATTTTCCTTCCTGCTGAAAATAAAAAGGAGTGGCAACGCTATTTTCGGGTGGCCATACACTATATTTCTTCCATTCATTAGTACCTGTTTCAAACACTGTTACCTCTGCCAGATTAAAATCACCTTTGCCTTTTAGATAATAATTAAAAAACCTCGTTTCAATTTCTTTTTGATAATACTCGTTTACGTTAATGCCAAAATCATAGCTCGCATAGTTGTTCCAATTGGAAGAGGACCAGCCGCCGTGTGTCCATGGGCCCATTACTAATTGGTTTTTATTATTCGGCGTTTTTTCGATGGTTTTATAGGTTTGCAATGCGCCAAACAAATCTTCGGCATCAAACCATCCACCCACTACCAATACGGCAGGCTGTATATTATTCAAATGAGTGCGTATGTTTCTTGATTTCCAAAAATCATTGTAACGGTCGTTCTGTAAAATTTCGCTAAATATTTTTCCTTTGTTATTAAAGAATTTGGCATTATTAGAATTTCTTAAAGGCCCCATTTTTAAAAAGAAAGAATAGGCATCGTTTGTTCGGCTCTTAAAAACGGGGGTATAGTTTTCGCCATTCGAATCTTTCTTGCCATCAAAATAATTATAAAAATCAAAATTATCGAGTAAGAAGAAGGCTCCATTGTGATAGCAGTCGTCGCCAATAAATTCATCGGTTACAGGTGCCTGTGGCGATACTGCTTTAATAGCCGGATGAGCATTTGGGAGAGAGGCAGAAGCATAAAAGCCAGGGTAAGAAATTCCAAATAATCCGACCTTTCCATTGTTTCGGGTATTTTTCAATAACCACTCAATGGTGTCAAACGTGTCGCTGCTTTCATCCACTAACTTCTTATCTTTTTTATTGAGTACACCCGGGGTCATTTCTTCAAAGTTTCCTTCACTTTTATATCTTCCTCTTACATCCTGTACAATAAAAATATATTTTTCTTGATCAAGCATCCTATTTGGGCCAAGGCCCGTTGGAAATTTGCCTTCTCCATATGGAGCGCATGAATAGGGAGTGCGTTCCATGATGATAGGATATATTTCTGATGTATCTTTTGGAGTATAAAGTACCGTAAACAGGTTTACTCCGTCTCTCATTGTAACATACAACTCTGCTTTTGTATAATTATCTTTTAAAGAAAAAGTTTTTTCTGGTTTTTGTGTAAAACCTGAAGTAAATAAAAAGATTGAAAGACTGGTAAAAATAAATATCCCTTTAATATTTTTCATTTTATTTTAGTATTGGTAACACAATATTGGTACTATAATCAGCATCGTGGTATATTCTGATGGTTGCCTTTTTGTAATCGCCCATATTGGCTTCGTAAATATTCGTAAATGTTTGAGGATTTCTATCAGCCAACGGAAACCAACTGCTTTGTATTTGTATCATTAACCGATGCCCTTTTTTAAAGGTATGTGCTACATCGGGTAAGGCATAAGATATTTTTTCAATTGCGTTTGGTTTAAACGGCGAAGGCGATTCAAAGCTATTTCGAAATTTACCGCGCATGATCTCGCCCCTAACCAGCATTTGATATCCCGACATAGGGTATTCTTCTTCGTTATTAGCATCATAACTAAAGTCATCTGGAAAAACATCAATCAGTTTTACTACAAAATCGGCATCGGTGGTTGAAATGGACGTCAGTAAGTTTGCCACTATCGTCCCGGCAAGTGTTATGTCTTCTGATAATACGTTTGTTTGAAACGTCAATACATCCGTTCTGCGCGAAGCAAAGCGCTGGTCATCGGTCATATAGTTAATCGTACGATCAAGATGTACATCCTCTGTGTAGGGAACCGGTTTGGCCGGATCGCTGATATATTCACTATAACTATTTTTTGACGTTGCTTTTTCGAAACTAAGATTACCGCCGTCGTGTAAATAAATTGGCTGGTCATTTTTTTCAATGGGCGGCCATTGAGCAAATTCTTTCCATTGGTTTGAACCGCTAAAAAAAATCGTTGCTTCTGCCTGTTTGGATAGATCACCCTTGCCAAGCAAATGAAAATTAAAATAAGGAATCTCAATATGATTTTGATACCATTCAGCAGTATTTGACCCGAAACGAATATTACCTAAATGGGTTCCATCCCGCGACGCCCATTGGCCATGGTACCACGGACCCATTACCAATTTATTATCATTCTTCCCTTTCTTTTCAAACGCCTCATACATTCTCCATGCACCAAAACAATCTTCTGCATCAAACAATCCACCCACAACCATCGTTGCTGTTTTATTATTTACTTTATCTGCAAAATTTCTTGGGTTTCTTGCTTTCCACCAATCATCCAGTGTAGGATGCGCATATAAATCTTTCCAGAACTGAACATCATCTCCCATCAATTTTGATAGATTTTTTAAGGTACCTGCCTCTAAATAAAATTTATAACTATCCTGCGTTGGAAAGATAAATCCTCCAGTACCTATCGTAGTCGGCGTTGGTCTTGGCTTTCCAAATCCTGAATAAAAAGCAAAGCCATCCATTTGAAAGAAAGCTCCGTTGTGATGAAAGTCATCTCCAATAAACCAGTCGGTAACGGGGGCCTGCGGACTCACGGCTTTTAACGCAGGATGATTACTTAATGCCGCCATCGTTGAATAAAAACCAGGGTACGAAATTCCGAATATACCCACCCGTTCATTATTATTAGGAATATTTTTTATCAACCAGTCAATTGCATCATAAGTATCGCTTGCTTCATCCGTTTGTGTTCCTGTTTTTGTTGGATTAAAGGGGCGAACATCTACAAATTCACCCTCACTCATCCATCGACCCCGAACATCCTGGAGAACGATGATATATCCTTCGCGCATATAATACTTCCAATGACCATTCCAGAAATTGCGCCAATTCCCTTCACCATAGGGGGCACAGGAGTAGGGAGTACGACTCATTAATATTGGATGTTTTTCGGTTGCATCCTTGGGCATATAAACTGAAGTAAAAAGTTTAACTCCATCGCGCATTGGAATAGATAATTCTTTTTTTATATAATTGTCGCGGATCCATGCCGAATCCTGTGAGTTTTGAGCTGAAAGGGAAATAATAATAAGTAATACTGAAAAGAGAAGAATAGTTTTTCTCATGTGTTTCGGTTTTGGAAGTTTAAATTTACGTTTTATCACTCATCTTCATTATAAATTTATGAACAGCAATCAGCAGGTTATCGAACGGTTTTATACTGCTTTTCAGAAATTAGATTATGCTACAATGCAATCTTGCTATAGCGACGAGATCCTTTTTAATGATCCTGCTTTCGGATTGCTGCAGGGAGCGGATGCAAAAGGAATGTGGGAGATGTTATGTAAGAATGCTAAAAACTTTTCACTTACGTATTCGAACATTCAGTTCCTGGATGAAGAGTATGCCACCTGTAATTGGATAGCAACCTATACTTTTTCCAAAACAGGAAGAAAAGTAGTAAATAATATTAAAGCCCATTTGCGAATTGTGGATGGATTAATTATTGAACATACCGATCAGTTTGATATATGGAAATGGAGCCGTCAGGCATTGGGATTGCCGGGTTTGTTATTGGGCTGGAGTGGATATATGAAAAGTAAAATAAGAGTGAATGCACATAAGAGTTTGGAAAAATTTATGACTTCGTAAAATATTTTTTCTGAGAAAGGGTAATTTTTTAAAAGATAGTATAATAGGTATAAAATAAAATAGCATTTTTATGTCAACCAGAAGAAAATTTTTACGATCCTCCACGGTTAGCTCAGTTGCGGTTTTGTTTGGAAAAAAAGTTTGGGCTTCTGAAGAACTATATCCTGTTATTAAAGGAAACCCACTTGTTATTTCTACCTGGGATGCCGGTATAGCTGCGAATAAGGGTGCCTGGGAAATTTTAGGTAAGGGTGGCCGCGCATTAGATGCCGTTGAAGCAGGGGTTATGGTAACAGAATCTTCGCAAAATTGTTGTGTCGGCTTAGGTGCAAACCCCGATAGGGATGGATTTGTTACCCTGGATGCCTGTATTATGGACGAATTTGCCAATTGTGGTAGTGTTGCTTTTTTGGAACGTATTAAACATCCGATCTCAGTAGCAAGAAGAGTTATGGAAAAAACGCCGCATGTGATGCTGGTGGGAAGTGGGGCACAACAGTTTGCTATAGCCGAAGGTTTTATGCTGGAAGAACAAAAGCTATCAGAAGATGCGGAACGGTCTTATAAAGAATGGTTGAAAAAATCGGAGTACAAACCAATTGTAAATATTGAAAATCAAAAAGGGCATGGTCCGTTTGCCCCCCAGTATTTAGATAATGGTGAATTAAATCATGATACAATTGGGATGGTGGCCATGGATACCAATGGGAACTTCAGCGGTAGTTGTACCACCAGTGGCATGGGTTTTAAAATGCGTGGAAGATTGGGCGACTCACCTATTATTGGTGCCGGATTGTTTGTAGATAATGAAGTAGGCGCGGCTACGGCTACTGGGCAGGGTGAGGATGTGATACGAATTGCCGGTTCGCATACAGTAGTAGAATTAATGCGCCAGGGATTAACGCCAGAAAATGCCTGTAAGAAAGCAGTGGAACGAATTTTGAAAATAAAGGGAGCTAAAGCAAAAGAAATCCAAATTGGCTTTATTGCAATTAAAAAAAATGGACAGTATGGAGCATATGCCTTGCAAAAGGGATTTAGTTATGCAGTTAAGAGCGGCAGGGAAGAGCGATTGATTGTGTCGAAGAATTTGATATGATTGGGAAAGGGCAAAGAGAGAAAGAGAAAAGAGAAGTCTGGAGTAAGAAGTCAGGAGTAAGGAGTAAGGAGTAAGGAGTCAGGAGTAAGAAGTCAGGAGTTAGAAGTCAGGAGTAAAGTTATAGTCGGTATTGTATCATTATGGTAATTGTCGAATAATTTATCAAAGGCAAACCCTCTCTTAACCAACTTGTGACTCCAGACTATTGACTATTCACTGTTGACAATTAACAATTCGCTATTGACCACGCACAATCCACCATTCAATATGAGTTTACGTTTATCGCTCGAAGTTTGCGCCTTTAATGTTCAATCCTGTATCATTGCAGAAAGGGTGGGAGCCATACGTGCAGAGTTATGCGATAACCCTGTTGAAGGTGGAACCACTCCTTCTTTTGGCGCTATTAAACAGGCACGTGAAAAAATTTCTATTGAATTGTATCCAATCATCAGGCCAAGGGCGGGAAATTATTTTTACGATGATGAAGAATTTTCTATCATGCAAAAAGATATTCTTCTTTGCAAAGAGCTGGGCTGTGATGGTATTTCAGTGGGTATACAGTTACAGAATGGTTCTATTGATATCGAAAGAATGAAACGTATTGTGGAATGGGCTTATCCGTTAGGCGTTACCTGCAACCGGGTTTTTGATGCCGCACCTGATCCTTTAAAAGCATTGGAAGAAATTATTGAATGTGGATGCGAGCGTGTACTTACAAGCGGTCAGCAATCGGCCGCACCAGAAGCCATAGAACTATTAAAGAAATTAGTAGAACAATCGTCTAATCGGATAATAATTATGCCCGGGGCAGGTGTTCGCTCATCCAATATTGAACAATTAATTAGTACTGGTGCTGCCGAATTTCACACGTCTGCACGAAGGATAAATCCTAATACGGTTACTCATCAGAATCCTGCAATAACAGATATTGGTAATCCGGTTATCGCTGATGAAGAAGAATTGAAAAAAATTGTTATGATACTAAATAAGGAGCGATAAAAAATATTTTTATCTAGCGGAGTTGTACAGTTGTTTTAATAAACTTTAATGTTGACAGCATTTAAAAATCCCTCAGTTCACAGTTTGGCTGCTGTTTTATTTTCTATCATCCATTCTTTTCTTTTTTACCAAATACTCTTTTAAAGAACCCATCTTTTTTCTTTTTTTCGTCAGTCTTTGATGGGTCGGGTTTTACAGGGTCTGTTTTTTTATCATTATTAGCAGGCACCTGGTTTGATGGGAGCACAGCATCTTGTAATATTTTTTGCTCTTCCAGCGATTTTTTTGAATCAACCGGAATATCCTGTGTATCCGGTTTCCCCAGGTAATCATCAACTTCATTTGAACCTTCTTCAGGAATATCTGGTGGAGACGGATCGAAAGGAAATGGCGTAAGATCGTTTTTTAAATTTTCGGGTTGCACAAATTTTGAATATTTGTCAAGGCCCAATGTTTTATCGGCAAACACTTTTTGAAAAAAATATTCCCATATTGGCAGCGCAGCTTTACCCCCATACCCCAAACCACTTTCCAATCGTATAAAACGATCGTCGCAACCAATCCAAACGCCTCCTAATAACTGGGGAGTAAATCCAAGAAACCATCCATCAGAATTATCGTTGGTGGTACCTGTCTTTCCTCCCATTTCAGATACACCTAAGCGTTCCCGTAAGCCAACAGCAGTTCCAAAATCAACAACTCCCTGCATCATCCGGCTCATGGTATAGGCGGTAGACTGGCTGATCACCTCCTTACGTTCTGTTTCAAAGTGTGCCAGTACATTTCCATTTTTATCTTCAATGCGGGTTATATAAACGGGTTTTGTACTGAATCCACCCGTTGGAAACATGGTGTATCCCCATAACATTTCGTAGAGTGACAAGTCGCAGGAGCCCAGGCTTATGGATGGATAGGGTTCTACTTTGGTTGGAATATTAATTTGCTTCAGAAAATCGGCAAACCGTTTTGGCGTGGTTTGTTTTATTAAATAAGCAGCAACTTCATTTACCGACCAGGCAAGCGCGTTAGCCATGGTACGGGTACCGGCTCTTCCCGAATTTTTTGCAGGTACATAACCCGAACCCGGGAAATATTGTTGAGTTGCTTCGCATTGAGTTTCGGGAGTAAAGCCATATTCCTCCATGGCCAATGCATATAAAAAGGGTTTAATGGAGGAACCCACCTGTCGCTTGGTTCTTAAATTAACGTGGTCATATTTGAAATTTTTAAAATCAATGCCGCCTACCCATGCTTTTACCTGTCCCGAAATTGGATCCATAACCATAAATGCTGTTTGAAGCAATTCACGGTGATACTTAATCGAATCGTAGGGAGTCATCAGAGTATCTTTTTCACGTTGCGGATTCCAGGCAAATACTTTCATTTTAGCTTTTACATAAAATGTTTTTTTGATGTCGGCGTCTTTCATCCCTTCTTCCCTGAGCTTATCCCATCGATCACTGTTTTTCATTGCTGTCTGCAATATATTTTCATGTTCTTTCCAAACTGCATCCGTTCTTAAACTAGCCTGTGCACTTAATACACGTTGAAGAACCGGCATATGTTTCGCCACGGCTTCTTCGGCATATAATTGCATGCGTGGATTAATAGAAGTATATATTCTCAGGCCATCTTCATAAAGATCATAGTTTTTGCCAATTTGGTTTTTGTTTTCCTTACACCATTTTTTTAATTCCTCCCGAATTACATCGAGAAAATAAGGAGCAATTCCATTGTTTTCATCGACCTTCTTAAAATTAAGTTTGATGGGGTTCGCTTTTATCTTTTTTCCTTCAGCTTCCGTTAAAAATTTATTTGTAACCATACGGCTGATTACCAGGTTTCGACGGTCAAGGGCAGCTTTTGGATTTTTTCTTGGATTGAAAATAGTTGGCCCGTTTACCATACCCACCAATACCGCAGATTCTTCAACATTTAACCGGTCGGGTTCTTTCTGAAAAAAAGTGCGTGCCGCATTTCTAATGCCATATACATTTTCACTATACGAAACGGTATTCAGGTACAAGGCAAGAATTTCCTGCTTTGTAAAATTTCGCTCAAGCTTTACCGCTATAATCCATTCTTTTAATTTCTGGATACTTCTTGAAAATTTATTCGTAGCTCTTTCCGAAAACATATTCAATGCAAGCTGCTGCGTTATAGTACTGCCACCCCCGCGCTGTCCTAAGTAAATCAGGGCTCGTGCCACTCCTTTGGCGTCTATTCCTGAGTGATCATAAAACCGTTCGTCTTCTGTTGCAATCAATGCATCGATTACATACTTAGAAATATCTTTATAATTTACATTGCTGCGATTACCTCTTTCTTTATAATATTTACCAAGGGGCGTTCCATCGTCCCCAAAAACCTCGGTCGCCTGCATAATGGAAGGGTTTTCCAGTTGTGCCAACGAAGGCATAGTGCCCAACCAACCAAAATTGATTATGATAAGCAATAACACAAATCCACCAAATCCATAAAAGAAAATTTTCCAGAAAATGCGAACGGAACGTTTCATACAGAAAGAGTTAAAAAAATTCGGTTGAAAATAAGTAAGAAAGGTAAAACAAAAATCGTGCTTGAAAATAATTAACGCAAATTAGCCATTGTTGATGCCGGGACTATT
This sequence comes from Chitinophagaceae bacterium, assembly GCA_031378605.1. GTDB lineage: Bacteria > Bacteroidota > Bacteroidia > Chitinophagales > Chitinophagaceae > Endoryza. The sequence continues at coordinate 9,893 of JANNEK010000021.1, forward strand.
GAACTGTTAACAAAAATTTTGGGAAAATGGAGCCTGGTTATTATTTAAATTTCCCCGGAAATGACTGTTGTAAAAACCTTCTGTATTCCTGGATATCTTTACTATTTTTCAAAAGCTCCAAGTTGGTTGAAGAAATAACGGCAAAGGAATATTTGGTCACCGGTAACCAGGGGATTATTTCAGAAGCTGCTACTTTAGCTGTTTTTTCGATATACGCAAATGCCGCTTCAGTGTTTTCAAATGTGTTCATTAATACCAATCGTATGGTATCATTTATAATTTCACTGGTTGTTTCAATAGGTTTATTATAATAGTATTGTTTATTGTAGCGGTTAAACGCATTTTTTGCTTCATTAATAAACACACCATCCACCTTGTCCATGATTACTGCTACATAATGAGGTACTGTAGGGTCTGATACAAAAGCTACTCTCAACGGCTGGGTTGGCTTAATTTGAGTACTATCTTTTCTTTGACCTGCTGGCAAGGTCTTATCAGATACTGGTGGTTTAGCAATTACAACCGATGAATCTGCTTTATTTCCTTTAACTACTACTCTGGGTTTTGTGTCAATAGCGGGTGAAGTGTTAATCTGGCTCGTGGTATCTTCAAGGCCTTCTATCTTTAATTTGGTTAGATATTCTTCAATTTCTTTTCTCCGCCCCAATACATCAATCATTGTTTGTGCTTTGGTCGCTAATACAGTAGATGGGTATAAGTTTACAATATTTTGCAAACTTGTTTTTGCAGAGTCATCAAGTTTTTCTTTGATAAAATAAATGGATTGTATATACAGCAATTGTGGCGTCCAGTAATTTGTCGAATATAAACTATCCGCTATTTTTTTCTCTGCGAGGGCTTCTTGAAAATTTCCTTCAATAAACAAGGAATAAATCTTATCATAGCTCTTATTCATTGAAGATTCGAGCCTATTGTTTTCGGTGGGCGCCGTAGGGTTTATTATTTTTTGAGCTTCTGGTTTATCGGCATGTCTTTCTTCTAACTCTTTTTTAACTGCGGCAGCTTTTGCTGTATCGCCAGTTTTCAGATAACAGTAATAAAGATAGGATAGTGCTTTTGCGCGATTATCGCTATAACCAAATCGATCACAAAAGGCTTCCAGTGTTTTTATCGCTGCTTCATAATCCTCTAAACCTTCCATTAAAGCTTTACCAAGTTCCAACTGGGCGTTTTCAATTGAGTTGTTCGATTTCTCTTTTAACTCAGGTGTAAGCGGTAACCTTTTTAATAATGCATCAAATGATATTTCCTCACTGGCATCATCAGTTGCTTGCCCATTATTATCTTGCTTGTTGCTGTTATCAGCTTGTTTCTTTTGAATAGCCTGATTTACTGCCGATAAGCGGCGCCAGTTATCCGCATTCGGCCGGCTGCCCCATTTGCTTTTAAATTCTGTATACCCCTTCGATTTTAAAGACGTATTGGAAAAATACCAATCGCCTTTTGCTGTATTATCAAATAAATCGGTAGGCGTTGTGTTGGTAACAAGCGGATTAACCCCAGCAACTGGTTCATCTTCTTTCAGGCCCTGTGCCTTTCTTAGTTTTTTTACCAATTTTTTAATGAGTGCATCGCGCTCAGCTTCGGGCAACGAAGCAATACGTTGTAAGCTATCCTGCCGGTAAATAATATTTTCACTATTGGCAATGCGCGTTAATACTTCTTTGCGGTTGGAAAATGATTTTGGGTCTTCAACGATTTCCTGGTTCTGTACACTGTCGTAAAAATTTTTTGCATCCGAATAATTTGCTTCATTATAACTTAAATCTCCTAATAATAAAAAGGACCTTGATTTCTGATTTGGATCGGCGCTTTTATCGATTGCTGCTTTTGTTGATTTTAAAAGATAGAATTTAGCCCCGGCGGTATTTTTTCTTTCTAATTCCATTTGAGCGATCGAGTAATAAATAATGTCTCTATAATTTGTATATCGATCTTTACGAACCATTTTTAAAAAATCATCAATATTCTGTTGAATCGCTTTATCATCGGTTGATTTATTTTGGCGAATTGAATTTAACCTGGCATAAACTTCCAGGATAGGATTCAGGGTATGGTCACTAGCTTTATCAAAACTCTCCTTAGCCATTTCTTTTTTGCCACTTCTTTCATAGAGTTGGGCAAGCAAATATTCCCACCTGGCTCTTTCTTCTTTTGTAGGGGCATTTACCAATGCTTTTTCAAGATAAAAGGAGGCGCTATCGTAATTATTTTGTTGATAAAACCACAGGGATTGAATTTCATGCAAACTGCTTTGTAACCGTTCTGGAAAAGCAGGATCACTTTTCAAGGTTTCAATCATGCCGGCTGCTTCGGGATATTCTTCAAGGGCGAGATAGGTACGGATCAGCCAAATAAAAGATTCGTTTCGGCTAGGGGGCCGGGATAGTAGTTTCTTCGGAAATTTTGCCGTTTCCTTGGTAGATATCGAAAAAGCATTTCCTCCTTCATTCGAATTGCTGCCGATGGTTTTATCATATCCATCTTTTTCTTTCGGTGAAAAAGCGTAATTGATGTATTGAAAATTGAGGTAGGCTGTATCAAACACCTGCCGAAAATAATATGCCCTTCCCATTAACATGTATAAATTATCAACCCAGTCGTTACGAAGATCGTGCAGTAAAATGCCTGCATTGGCTTTATAAATAACAGAGTCCAGCTCACTACTGTCCCGTACTGTTTCTGCAGGTGAATAATTGTAAAAAGATAAGAGTTTTGTATAGTCGTCTTTATGCGATTCCTTTGCCCTGGCGATAATTTCGTTTAGTTTTTCATTCGCATTAAAATGCCAGTTGAATTTGGTAATGGTATTTTGAAAAAAACGACGGGTTGC
>JANNEK010000338.1:0-3375 GCA_031378605.1 Chitinophagaceae bacterium
TTTTGGGAAGTAGAGTAAAGAGTTAAGGAGAAAAGAGGTGAAGAGAAAAGAGGTGAAGAGAAAAGAGGTGAAGAGAAAGGAGGTGAAGAGAAAAGAGGTGAAGAGAAAGGAGGTGAAGAGAAAAGGAGAAAAGAGGTGAAGAGAAAAGAGGTGAAGAGAAAAGGAGAAAAGAGGTGAAGAGGAAAAGAGCGGTTAATAAAAAGTAATAAGTATGGAATAAAGAGCAGGGCGGAATAATACAAAGTATAATTAAATGTAGTTTTAATGGGAGGCTCTGTATTAATGATCTTTAGTAATAAAAAGAACTCAGCATTATTTTTTAGCTAAGAGGTTAAAGAGAAAAGAGAATAAAAGAGTGCTGTTCGTACCAATCGCAAACTCTCCTTCTTTCTCTCCTTTCTCTTTTGAACCCTTAGTAATTATTTTAATAAATTATCGATAATGAAATTTTTAACGGCTTTGCTTTTAACTGCTCTGCTTTCGTTTGTGGCTTGTTTATATCTTCCCTGGTGGAGTATTGCTGTTGCTTCTTTTTTGGTAGCACTGCTTGTCCATCAACAACCTGTTAAAGCCTGGTTAGCCGGTTTTTTAGGATTGTTTTTATTATGGACAATTCTTGCTTATTGGAAAGATGCATTGAATGATGGAATACTTTCTCACCGTATTGCAGAAATTTTACCACTGGGAGGATCTTCTTTTATGCTGATACTTATTACAGGATTTGTGGGAGCTCTTGTTGGAGGTATCGCTGCTTTAAGTGGAAGTTATTTCCGAAAACCATAAGATGCTAAAAAATTGTACCGGGCGTGTATGTATTAAATTTTTAATTCGCATAGGCATTATTGATACGTATAAACCTGTGCAGAATTGGGTAGGCAAAAATTGATCTACGCAAGCCCCGATTATATATTTTTTTAATAGTTGAATTTCAACATATAGCTTATGCAGACTTTTGCAAACATATTTCTCTGGCCCGTTTGATAGGAGATGGTAAATCCATTTTGAAACCATAGTTCGGGGTAAGGATCTATAGGTAATGTGGAGAACGATGTTAAAAAAATGATAACCCTCTAATCAACTCCGTTAAGTAACATTCTATCGTTAATTTCGTTTCACAAGTACATGTCTAAATTTTTACTAACTTCTTTATTGTTATGTTGGTTGGTTCAAACGCAGGCCGGCCGAATTAGCGGAATGGTTACCGATGATAAAGGGCAGCCTCTTCCTTTTGCGTCCATATTGGTGAAAGGAACTACCAAAGGCACTACTGCCAATAATCAGGGAAAGTATTTTCTTGAAATGGAAGCTGGCGATTATACTATCATTGCCCAGTATGTTGGATACAACAGGGTGGAAAAAAAAACTATCGTTGGTGAACAATCGGTTATTCTAAACTTTGAACTGTCACTTTTGCAACTAGCCCTTAAAGAAGTAGTGGTTCGGGTGGGTGGGGAAGATCCGGCCTATGAAATTATCCGTAATGCCATTAAAAAACGTAACAGTTATGAAAACCCGCTTGATTCATTTACTTGTGAAGCATATATCAAAACATTAATAAAAACGCGCAAGCTTCCAAAAAAAGTCTTCGGACAAAAAATAGAGGAAGATGACAAAAAGGATATGGGTGTAGATTCAATCGGAAAAGGAATTATTTTTCTTTCAGAATCACTAACCAAAGTAGCATTTAAAAAACCAAATAAAACAAAACTGGAGGTTCTATCGGGCAGGCAAAGCGGTTCAATGGGCTATGGATTTAATTTTCCCACGTTCATAAATTTTTATTCGAACAACGTAAATATAATAGGATCGCAATTGAACCCCCGTGGTTTTGTTTCGCCTATTGCTGATGGTGCGCTTAATTTTTATAAATATAAATACCTTGGTTCTTTTTGGGAAGATGGAAAAGAAATCAATCAAATAAAAGTAATTGCCCGGCGAAAGTTTGAGCCTGTATTCTCAGGTATCATAAATATAACGGAAGGCGACTGGCGTATACATAGTCTTGATTTAATGGTTACCAAAGAAGCACAATTAGAATTGATGGATACGCTTACCATTAAACAAATACAGGTTCCCTTGTCGGCAGATATTTGGAGAACAAAGGACCAGGTCATCACCTTTACCTTCAAAATGTTTGGGATAGACGCTACCGGTAGTTTTTTGAATGTTTATAATAAATACGATATTAACCCGGAGTTTCGAAAAAAATATTTTAATAATGTGGTGGTACAATATGATACTGCGATTAATAAGAAGTCAAAATCATATTGGGATTCGGTTCGCCCCGTACAACTGGAACCGGAAGAAGCCAAGGATTATAAGATTAAGGATAGCGTTTTTGCCATTCGGCGTGATTCCGCATTTTCTAAAAGAAATATTGATTCCCTTCGTAAAAAGCAGGGTCCTGTAAAATTAAAGCAGGTATTTTGGACAGGATTCAACCGGTCCAACTTTCATCCCAAAAATCCGCTGACTATTTCTTTGGAACCTTTGTTAAGAAGTATTCAGTACAATACGGTGGAAGGTTTGGTGACCCGACTAAACTTTTCTATCCGAAAAAATATTCCGGGATGGAAAGAACAGGTAACGATCTCACCCAAAATCAGATATGGATTTAGTAATACACACCTTAATGCATCCACGCAAATTTCCTTTAGCAAAAGATCCTTTACCTGGGATAACGATGGCGGCAGTGCGAATCGCAGAATACTGAGCTTTGAAGGAGGAAAAAGAGTAACACAGTTTAATAAAGAAAACCCGATAACTCCTTTGGTGAATAGTATCTACACACTCGCCCAGCGCGAAAACTATATGAAAATTTATGAAAGTTGGTTTGGCGAAGTGGCCTATTCAAACAGAATGGATAATGGATTACAGTTTACTATAAAGGGAGTTTATGAGGACCGGTTGCCAATCGACAACACAACTAATTTTTCTTTTTTGGGAAATAAACAAACAAAACTATTTACTGATAATTATCCATTCGAAAAAATCGGCACCCAATTTTTGCGGCATCAGGCCCTTGTGGCATCTATAACTATTGAATTTAAACCGGGTCAGCGCTATATTCAATTTCCATTTGGGAAACGAGCTATCGGTTCGAAGTATCCTACATTGGCATTTGCCTATGATAAAGGGATTAGCAACCTTTTTGGCAGCGATGTTGATTTTGATAAATGGAAGTTTTCCGTTTGGGATGATATCAATTTGAAACTCGTCGGAAAATTGCGTTACCGGGTTGGCATCGGTGGATTTATAAATGATAAGTCGGTTTTTATACAGGATTACCAACACTTTAATGGCAATCAATTATTATTTGCCAGCGAATACCTTAACAGTTTTCAATTAGCTCCCTATTATGCAAATAGTACAACT
>JANNEK010000063.1:0-14705 GCA_031378605.1 Chitinophagaceae bacterium
GAAGGACAGGAACGTTGGTCAATCCAGGAATACACTTCCATTATTCCGAAAACCAACTTTAAAATGTATAATGCTTTTGCAGACAAAGATGAAAACCCTCAGTTGCCTGGTTCTGAGTGGGATTACAATTTCAGCGAACAAAAAAATGTTACAAAAGTGAGTATTACTATTTATAATGAATCCCTTGCCCGCTTAGAGAAGATGATTGAAATGGGATTTACAGAAGGATTTAAAATGTCAATGAAAAATCTGGAAGAGCTGTTGACAACGTTATCCAAAAAATAACTAACATGAACATACAAGAAGAAACTAAAAAGTATATCGAGAGCCTACCTGAACCAAAACGCAGCGAAATGCAAACGTTGCATCAGCGTATACTTCAAGTGTTGCCAAAATGTAAATTATGGTTCTTAGACGGCAAAGACGATAAAGGTAAAACTGTTGCTAATCCTAATATAGGATATGGATCGTACACCATTAAATATGCGGACGGAACAACCAGGGAGTTTTATCAAATTGGCTTGAGTGCAAACACAACCGGGATCTCTGTCTATATCATGGGTATAAAAGACAAGACATACTTAGCCCAAACGTATGGAAAAAAAATAGGCAAGGCAAGTGTTACGGGTTATTGTATTAAATTCAAAACGCTGAAAGATATAAACATTGATATAATTGAAGCGGCAATACGATACGGGGTTGAAGCCACGAATGAAAAAAACTGAGCTGATGAAATAATTAAAAGATAAAACATTTAGAACAAGCGGGGTTCACTTCATGTAACCCTGCTGATACACAAGTAAACAATTTAACAATCTAAAAATAAAAACTATGGCACTTATCAATCCTTACATTCACTTCAACGGAAATGCCGAAGAAGCATTTACATTTTACAAATCAGTTTTTGGCGGGGAATTCGCAATGGTAACCCGTTTCAAAGATTTGTCGAACCCAGAATACCCTATATCAGAAACTGAGGCAAATAAAATTATGCATATTGCTTTGCCCATTGGTAAAACTAATGTGCTAATGGCAAGTGATACCCCTGAATTTATGGGAAAACATAACGAAAATGAAACCAGGAGCAAAATTTCAGTAAGTGCAGAAAGCAAAGAAGAAGCAGATAAATTATTTAATGGGCTTTCGGCAAATGGGAAAGTAGAAATGCCTATTGGCGATAGTCCCTGGGGCTCCTATTTTGGTATGCTTAGAGATAAATACGATATTGAATGGATGATAGATTATGACCCCAACTATAAAGGGCAAAAGTAACCGACGAAAAACAACGAGCCGCTAACTTTGGGTTTGCCGAAAGTTTGTACCCTATATTGCAATAAGAGTAAAGTGAAATAGACATTGCGGAAAGTACATTTTAATAATAAACGCACCTATTATTATATTCGTCGCAATAAAAATTATTCCTAGACTTCTAACAAAAAATGGTATTATGGCAAAGAAACTGTTTATCACCTGCATGCTCATACCGCTTTTAATATTTACAAACAATGCATTTTCACAACAAACAAATGCCAATGAAGATTATTCAGCCTACCTGCCGGAAGTAAGAGCCATCAATCAACAACTTGCACACATGCTGCAAGGTGCCTCTATATTAACCAAAAAAGGTTTGGCTGCTGCACGGAATTCTATGGCGCCGGACAGTTCTGTAAAAACTCAGCTACAGCCTTCTGTAAAATATATTCACGGGCCCGTGGGAAATCTTGCACTCAGAATTTTCAAACCTGATACGATCCGTGCAGTAGTGCTGGATATTCACGGAGGCGGATGGTCTGTGGGAACTGCAGCAAGCGATGATATTCAGAACGACGACATGGCAAGAATATGTAAAGTAGCAGTAGTGAGCATTGACTATCGTTTGGCTCCTGAGAATCTTTTTCCTGCTTGTATAAACGATTGTAAAGCTGCTGCAAAATGGTTGGTGAATAATTCAATGAAAGAGTTTGGCACAGATAAGTTATTTATTTCAGGTTTTTCAGCCGGCGGACATTTAAGCGCAGTAACCACCCTTTATATCAGAGATTCCCTGCACGCCATTGATAAAGTAAGAGGCGTAAATCTTATCTATGGTTGTTTTGATCTTTCACATACCCCATCGTGCAGAATGGCGACAGACAGTACTATTTTAGTTACTAAAAAATATATAGCCGATGCCTGGGAACTGGCATTTCATGGATGGAGCAAGGAACAATTGCGAGATCCAAAATATTCACCGTTGTATGCCGACCTTCAACATTTACCACCTGCATTATTTACAATAGGAACAGCAGACCCTTTGATAGATGATACTTACTTTATGGAAGCAAGATGGAGATTGGCAGGCAATAAGACATACCTGGCTACCTATCCTGAAAGTTCGCATGGTTTTAATTTCTTTCCTTCACAAATGGCAAGAGCTGCAAACGAAAAAATGTTTCAATGGATAATTGCATTGTGTGAAAAATAACGACATTGTTTCAATTTTAGAAATACAATGTACAATAGGCATTGCGGTTGCACCTGTCTGTCATGCCATCGCCAAGTAAATCGGTAGGCAGGCTATGAGCTTACAACAGTTGGTCGAACTACTATTGCCATCGATGAATAAGTAAGTATAACGATCAACGAAAATGCAGGTAGTATAAATAGTAATTAGTTAAAAAATGGTTGAAGCTTTTAAAACAAATGTTCAGAAAAAGGTACAAAGCAAAATGCTGCTTTGTATTTTGTCTGAAACATACCCATCGTTTAAAATTAATTTTGACCTTTCAGATTGTGATAAGGTTCTTAGAGTTGAAGGAGATAATGTAGAGGCGTTAAGAATAATGATACTCGTAAAGGAGTATGGGTTTACCTGTGAGATATTAGATTAACAGCAAAAACAACTGGGATGTTGAAAACCGAACACAGTAAGTAAATATAAAAGTGCGGAGTTAGTACTATAATCACGACAACATATAAATGAGAAAAATAATTGTCGGATCATTTATTATATTAGATGGAGTGATGTAAGCTGGTGGCGGATCCGAGGAGGGTTTCAACTATGGAGTTGGAGCGCTCTGTATTACGATGAAGCGCTTGATAAGATTGCGGAAAAACAAAAACTATCTTTGTACGACCTTCTTGTAGGCAGAAAAATCTTAGAAAATGGAAATCCCAAAAGGACATCAGGTAATTATGCCCTATCTTATACTCAAAGGGGCAATTAAGTTTATTGATTTTGCTATGGAAGTATTTAACGCAGAACTTAATTTAAGTAAAATGAGAGAAGATAATGAAACCCTCATGCACGCTGAATTAAATATCAGTGGCAGTACCATTATGCTTTGTGATGCCACATTCGACTGGAAAGCTGCTACCGGTAATCTTTTTATTTATGTAGACAATGCTGATGAAACTTACCACAAGGCGATTAAAGCCGGTGCAAAATCAGTGCTGGAACTGAAAGATGAAAGTTATGGAAGAACTTGTGGCATATGCGACCCGTTTGGAAATGTATGGTGGATAACCTCTTTGAAGATAAATTCGTGAATTGATATTGAATGAAAAATAAAACAATCAATTTCAATTAAGCAGATTGTGCTGAATAACACGATAAACATTTAACAGGTAAAAATGAATAAACTATTTATAATTTTCATATTGATATTTTCTGCGGCACTTGCTTTAGGGCAAAAAAATAACTCCACCCAAATAGATACCGTTAAACCTTTTGTACTTGGTGTAATTGACGAAATACAATCCAGAGAATTAGCAGAAAAAAGAATTTTGAATATTTATCTTCCCGAAGGATACAAACAAAACGATACAACAAAATACCCTGTAATCTATTTACTTGACGGCTCGGCAGACGAAGATTTTATTCATATTGTTGGGCTTGTTCAATTCAATAGTTTTGAGTGGGTAAACCAGGTAACTAAATCTATTTTGGTAGGTATTGCAACTGTTGACAGAAGAAGAGATTTTACTTTTCCTACCTCTATTGAAGCAGAAAAGAAAGGATACCCAACTTCGGGCCATTCAGATAAATTTATCGTATTTATTGAAAAAGAATTACAACCTTATATAGAAAAAAAATACAGAACAAATAGTTCCAAAACAATAATCGGGCAATCACTCGGTGGATTATTAGCTGCAGAAATTCTGTTTAAAAAACCAGCACTGTTTAATAAATATATCATCGTTAGTCCAAGTGTATGGTGGAACAACGGCTCTTTACTAAATCTGCATCCTGAAATTTTAAATGATAGTTTTAGCCAGCAAATGGAAATTTATATTGGTGTTGGAAAAGAAGGTTTAACACCAGGCGACTTTCCAAGGGTAATGGAAGTGGATGCCAATTTACTTGCAGAAAAAATACAATTAAGTAAGAGTAAAAGTATAAAAACGTATTTTGATTATCTGCCGGATAAAAACCACTCTACTATTTTGCATCAGGCAGTTTCGAATGCTTTTAAACTTTTATATGGTAAGAAATGAATAGAATTCATTCTATTGATATAGTAAGGGTATAGTAATGATGATAATGGCATTAGACTATCTCATATAATCATAAATACATTACAATTATTTTATGTGGAAACAAATGTTTAAGACAGCAATAATTGCAGGATGTTTGGATATAACAGCAGCCTGCACTCAGGCATATCTAACAAATGGCACCACCCCGGATATCATTCTTAAATATATTGCAAGCGGTGTGTTTGGAAAAGATGCCTTTTCAGGTGGGTTTGAATTTATGCTGTTTGGACTATTTGTTCATTTCCTTATTGTATTTACTTGTACCCTAACTTATTTCCTGGTTTATCCAAAACTCAAATTATTCCAGAAAAGTATTTTACTAAGCTCATTGTTTATAGCTTTAATTGTATGGGCAATAACCACCAGACTAATTATACCGCTGAGTAAAATACAGGCACCTGCGTTTAATTTTACGAAAGCATTTATTGCCATCTCTATTCTGTTTTTCTGTATCGGGCTGCCAATTACACTTTTTGCAAAACATTTTTATAATAAAAAGAGGATTTAGAATTGAGAAAAGAACAACGAATCGTATCTTCCTGATATAGATTGACTAAATCGGAAGTTATGATAATAATGAATGATGATGATAAATCTTCTTCGCCTCATAATGCCATACAACCTTCTCACATATTCAATTTCGGCTTTCTCAATTGCCCTTTGAGGGCTTATCGTTTTAGTTGTTTGTGAAAAAAATACCTGCAATAAACTTATTTTTGAATACGAAAGTAAAGTAAGCGGCGAGTTGGAAATCATGCTGTGTGAATTCCCTGTAATTTTAAAAAAATATAATGAAAAAGATTATTAATTTAATTTTATAAAAATGAAACAGTTACTATTTGTCTTGACAATGTTCATCGGGACAGTTACGACTGCCCAAAATCCTTTTCAGCCTAAAAAGGAAACAACAGATGCTTTACAAAAAATAGCTTTTCTGACAGGCTCTTGGAAAGGAAGCGGCTATATGCAAATGGGACCTCAAAAACATTCATTTAATCAAACCGAAATCATTGCTTTGAAAGTGAACAATACCGTTATTCAAATTGAAGGAGAAGGCAAAGACAAACAAAATCCCGAAATAACAATTCATCAAGCCTTTGCTATTATTTCGTACGACATTCAAAATGCAAAATACTTAATGAAAGCTTTCAGGGGTGACGGCGGACAAATTGACGCAGAAGCTACCCTCATTGACGACCATACTTTTCAATGGAGTTTTTCAAATCCAATGGCAGGACAAATTAAATATATCATTACAGTATTAAACAACAAGTGGACAGAAATCGGTGAAATGAGCCGAGACAGTGGCAAAAGTTGGAATAACTATTTTGAAATGACACTTGACAAACAATGAAAAATCTTCACCATCATAGCAAAAAAGAATTTCAAGTTGAAAGACTTGTCTTATTCAGTGATGCTGTTTTTGCTATCGCAATAACACTGTTAATTATTGAGATAAAAGTACCTGAAATAAAAGGACATACAATTACGGAACATTCTTTTTTAGAAGAACTTGCTTTATTGATTCCTAAATTTTTGGGCTTTCTTTTCAGCTTTTTTATAATTGGACTTTATTGGTTTATACACCACAGAATGTTTGGCTATGTAATTAATTACAATGGGAAACTAATTGGGCTCAATCTGCTATTTTTATTTTCAATTGTGCTGATGCCTTTTTCAACAGCAGTATATAGCGAATACTCCTCCCCGGAATATATAAATCTTATTTCACCTTATGCAATTTATGTGGGGAATATTTGTTTGACAGGCTTCATAAATTTTTTGATGTGGGGCTACATCGGTAACCCTAAAAACGAATTAACAGAAGATTTTCCAAAAGAAGATTTTTTAAAACTTGCCAAAATCCGTTCTTTACTGATGCCTTTTATTTTTGTGGCATCGTTGTTAACGGCAACTTTTATTAATCCAATAGTTGGGCGCTTCGTATTATTTTTAATTCCAATTATAATGAGCCTTGTGAGAAATAAAAAACAAACTTAGTATGATAAAAAAATGCCGCCAACATCGGGCTACTTGCATTATTGGCACCCGCCTGATTAATCTTTACTAGTTGGTTTTTCTTTCAGATTGATTCTATAAATCTGGTTCATTAATTTAACATCAGCATTAGTGCAGCTATTAACAGCAGTATTTAAAAAAATTATGAATACACATCTTGAAAAAATAAACGACTTCATAACAAAATTAGACTCAGAAACGTTGGCAGCCTTAAATGCTATTTCCATTGAGAAAATATTTAAGAAAGGCGATTTCTTATTGCGGCAGGATGAAGTTTGCAAAAAAAGTTATTGGATCGAAAAAGGGATGGCAAGAAAATATTATCTCAATGATGGAAAAGAATTAACAACGGAACTATATTTTGATAACGACATTGCCGTCTCCTTTGATAGTTATTGTTTGCAAAAACCAAGCAGGGAATTTATTCAGGCACTAACAGATACAACTATTTCACAAACCGACTTTGCCGCATTTCAATCAGCTAAACAGCAATATCCGAAGTTAGCAACGCTGGATTTGATGATGACAGAATATTATGCCATGTGGCTGGAAGAAAGATTGTTTCAATTTCATACAATGGATGCCACCAGCCGCTATCAAAAACTTATCGAAGACCACCCACATATCGTTCAAAATATTCCACTCACTTTTATTGCTTCGTATCTTGGCATATCGTTAGAAACTTTAAGCAGAATTAGGGCCAGAAAATAGTTTTATTATTTGACCTACATCAAATGAATAGCAGAATAAGCAATGCAATTTTGCGGCACCATTTGAACAATCAGATAACAAAAAAGATAATGACACAAAGAATAATTGGCTTTGATTTAGCAAGGGCATACGCCATTCTCGGAATGTTTATTGTAAACTTCAATACCGTTTATGGTTCGTTTACAGACAAAACTATTTTAGGAAAATTTTTAAGTTTGTTTAGTGGGAATTCAAGCTCAACCTTTGTAATACTTGCAGGTATGGGTATTTCACTAATGACAAACAGAAGTGAATATAGTTTGGCTGAAAAAGCAAAGTTTAAAAAAATTATCAGCAAACGTTCCTGGTTTTTATTTGTAATTGGCTTGTTGCTTTACTTATGGTGGCCAGCAGATATTTTGCATTATTATGGCGGCTATATGCACTTAGCTATATTAATTTTATTTGTACCAAAGAAATATTATTTGTGGGCAGCACTTTTAGCAATTGCAATTTTTCATTTATTGTTTGTCGCCATTCCATATCAAACAGGTTGGAATTTTAATACCCTGGAGTACAACGATTTTTGGACAGTTAGTGGTTTTATAAGGAATACGTTATACAATGGCTGGAACTCAATATTCCCATGGGTCGCTTATTTCTTTGCAGGTATGTGGCTCGGCAGATTGGATTGGAGTAAGTTAAAAATTCAACAAAAAATGTTTGTGATTGGTTTCGGTTTATTGATTTCTATAATTGTCTTACAATTTTATGCCAGCAACACAACTATAAACAAAGACCTTTTACTGTACATAACAGCAGATTACATTCCCCCATTTTTACCTTTTATGCTGAGTACTTTTGGTTTTGCATTGATGCTTATTGCCGCGTTAATGTTTATTGGTGGCAAAGTTGAAAATAATAAATATGCAAAACTATTTGCAGCAACGGGGCAAATGACTTTAACGCATTACATATCTCATTTAACAATTGGGATGATAATTTTGGCAAATATATCAGGCAAAAATTACACAGGGCATCTTTCTGAAAAAGCAGCAACAAGCCCTATATTTATTTTACTGTTTGCAGTTCTCTATTTTATAGTAAGTTGTTTGTTTAGTAAATTGTGGTCAAAGAAATTCAAGAATGGGCCAGTTGAAACTTTGATGCGGAAAATATCGGGGTAATAAACTTTACAACTTGCCCAAAATTCCTTTCCATTTCAGTAGGATTACCTTCATTACTTTCAATGTTGTTTTATCTCGTGCATGGTATTTAGTTTCTAAGCTGCCAGGTATAATTACAACCTGCTTTTTGTCGCTGTGTGTTGCGTTGGTCATTGTAAAATGGAAGTTGCCGCAATCGTTCAATCATATTTAAGCAATATCTGTAACAGCAGCAATGGCAAAGGACTTTAAGATAAGCATACCTAAGATTTGTTAATCGCATTCGATCGTTACAGCCAACTTAATTAAACAAACTGTGTTACTGTGCACCCGCAAGTCACCTGTTATGCAACATTTTATTTCTTGTACCGTTAAACCTTTCAAGACTGAAATAGTCGAAAAACAAAATCCAATAATGCTGTCAAAAATTACGTTCTCATTACTTTTAGCCTTATTAGTATCTCAAACAAGTTGTAAAAAATCAAGTACTGATACTGCTCCTGCAATTCCTAAAACTTACACAAAAGCAACCGTTGTATATAAAACCGTTAGTGGTATTGACCCTGATTTACTCAGCATAGATATTTATCATTTCGGGCAAACAACTGCCACTTCTCCCGTTGTAATTTATGTACATGGCGGTGCATGGGCAATTGGCGATAAAGCAAGTTCTTTAGATAATAAAATCAATTTATTTTCATCATTAAGGTATATGTTGGTAAGTGTAAATTACAGGCTTAGCCCTTCTACTGTAAGTACCGACCCTAACCGTATTATGTACCCCACGCATAATAATGATGTAGCCGATGCTGTAAAATGGATTTACGATAATATTAATACTTATGGCGGTAATAAATTAAAAATGGCTTTGCTGGGCCATAGTGCCGGGGCACATTTAGTTTCATTAACCGGCACCAGCAATTCATTTTTACCTGCAAGAAGTATTTCGCTAAATACTATTAAAGGCGTTGCCAGTATTGATACCGAGGGATATGATGTGGCTTTTCAATGCAATGATAATAACGCTTATTACCTAAATGCTTTTGGAAATGCAAATACTAACTGGAATGCAGCCTCACCTATCAATAATTTATTTTCAGGAACTGCTTACCCTAAATTTTTTATTGCAAAAAGAGGTACTGCATCAAGGATTGCCATATCCGATGCGTTTATTACCAAATTACAATCGGTGGGTATAACGGTGAGCCAGGTTACCGGCAGCCAATACGACCATGAAGGTATTAACAATGCTATTGGCGCACCGGGAGAAACTGCTATTACAGAGCCATTGAAGGCTTTTTTAGTGCAATGTTTTTTGTAGGCGAAATTAGCTTCCGTTGATTTACTACCCAAATAGGGTAACAACAAAATCTTGAATTAAGTTGATGCATAATGTTGGGGCAACAATCTATCCATAACCGTATATAGCTTCTCCATTTACTTTATCGCTTTTAATCACTTAGCGTTATATGTTGAGCATATTGATTTGTGCTGTAAACATTTCGTTAATAGCGCTTATCTTAGTGCATTGTTGCTTACAGCTACTAAAGAATTGCAGTGATATGATAGTTAGCTGAAACCCTTGTAGCACCCTGCTAACCTAAGCAAACCGACAATAAATTAACCATTTGACATTGGTATTCTATAAAAAATAGTGCTAAATTTGCGACCAAATGATAACAACAGCAAAAAATTATGATGTAATCTGCTTTCAGTTGAGAAATAACCTTTATTCTCAACTCCAAAACCCTTTGAAGAAGGACTTAAACCGTCTTTCAAGCGACATAAAAACGCTTATCATTTCAGGAGAAAAAATCAAAGCTCAATCAACTAATATTCTTAGTCAGGTTTTTAACTTGAGAATTAAAGCATTGAAATGGTTATCGGCTGACACAAATTTTGATTATTTGGAAATGTTTAAAGACATTTTTCCTCAAATAGAAGAGCTAAGGTCAAATAAAAAGCTTGAGGTTTTAACTGACAACATTCTTTTTGCTTTGCGTTGTAACCAAAGAGTAGCAGAGTCTATTATGAATTCAAATGAGTTTTTACCAGACACATTCACTTCAAATCTTGCACAACTTCCCGACATAACCTACCCACAATTTATTGCATCATTAGCATTTGCAAATCTTGATGATAAAACAACACAAAAAATTGTTGATTGGACAAACTCTTCTCTTCATATAGAATTTGTATTAGTTGCAACAGACATCATTAGTGATGAAAAATTAAAAATTTCTGATAAAACTATTAATGAATTAGCATTTCTTATTGCTGATGCTGCACAAGAATATTCTGCATTGGCGACAGAATTGGGAATTTTAAAATCTCGTTCAACAAGACAATCATTTTCTAATTTATCTTTTGACAATAGCTTTATCAAAGAACAGAAACAATTCGCAGATTTGGGCTTAGATGATTTTACTTTGAATCTATCAAACTAATGAAGCAAAATTATACTAAAGGAAAAATCATTAACGTCAAACTTGGCATTTCACCTAAAGAAATAAAAGGTCATGAACAAGGAGTGGAAAGACCTTGTGTTGTAATTAAATCATTCAATAATCTTGACTTAGCTGTTGTTGTACCAATGACGACCAAAGAAGCTAAATATAGTCTTTTCACAATTGTAAAAATTCTAAAAGGCACGGCAGGACTTACTGCTGACAGCTACGTATTGTGCCATCAAATCAGAGCAATTTCGTTTGATAGAATTACAAGTAAACGAGCCAAATTAGATAATAAGGACATTTTAAAAATTCATTCAGTTCTCATTGACACATTAGAACTCTAACCCAATAGAGCTTCAGCTAACATTGGGTTTTGTGCAAGCAGGACTGGATGTTGAAACTTCGGCTGTTTGCATCGCTGTGTATTGGTTGGGGCTGGGCGGAATTCTGTTGGACTTTTAGTTGACTTGTACTTTTATTTCTTTATTGGGCTTCAGTTCCGGGCTGAACAATCAACAAAGCCCTGTTCTTTAACGGTCATTGTAAAGCAAAACTCCAAAAACTTTAAACTATAAGGGAATAGATTACAAACCCAAATTAATTTTAACAACTGAAAATGAAACGACCAGATATTAACGACATTGAAACAGGAAATGAACTTAAACGTTGGTATTGGTTAAAACAAGAATTGGTTGACTTCTGCAAACTGACACAGATAAGCTATGCTGGAGCAAAGTTTGCTATTTTGGAAAGAATTGTAACTGCATTAGACAAAGGAATTACTAAAAAAGAAAAAAAGTACACTCACACAAGCCAACTTCAAATTTTATTTGGTCAAAATCCTTATTAAGCTTAGACACAGTTATTACAGACAGTTATACAAATGGACCTAATACAAGGCAATTTTTTAAGCAACATTGTGGCGACAAATTTCATTTTAGTATTCCGTTTATGAACTTTATGAAAAATAATTGTGGTAATACATTACAGGACGCAATAAATGAGTGGCAAAAACTGAATGAAAAAAAGAAAGATAAAAATTTCAAAAGCGAAATTCCGGCAGGAAATCAATACAACAAATATATCAGGGATTTTTTTACAGACAATCCAACTATGACAATTGAACAAGCAAGACATTTTTGGAGACTCAAAAGAAACTTACCATTGGGAAGACATATTTACGAAAAAACAGACTTGAAACTTTAATAAAGAACTATTTTCAATTAAAATTTTGAACGACTTACAAAACATAGCAGCTTTTCTAAAAGGAATAACCACTTTTAGTGATGAAGAAATAAATGATTTTATGGTGATTGGTAAAAAAATAGAGTTAGCGAAAGGAGCATTCTTTATTTCAGAAGGCCAAATCTGCAAATCATTTGCCTTTATACACAGTGGTACATTTAGTTTTATCATTTCAACTGATGACGGCGAGCATGTAAAAGATTTTTCAGGCAACAATAAATTCATAACTTCTTATTCCAGTTTTATTACACAGACAACTTCACAAATTTTTATCCGTGCTGAAGAGAAAGCAATTCTAACCCAATGGAGCTACGATACCTACCAGCAACTCATTCATTCATCAGAAAACTGGAAACAATTTGCTTTAAAAATCGCTAACTATTTATACCTGCGAAAAGAAAAAAGGGAGATCAGTTTGCTTACTGAAACTGCCGGGCAACGATACCTGAATATGCTCAAAGAATTTCCTCATATTATTCAGCATGTTCCGCAATACCTTATTGCATCTTATCTTGGCATTAAGCCTCAATCTCTTTCAAGAATACGAAATAAAATGGCTAACTCTCCGAAGTTAACATAGGTGAATGCACAGGTTGTTTTAAATATTGAATTTTGCTTCATAATTATTAAACCAACTAAATATGAACCTCATTTCAAAAATTATATTCACCGTTTTGTGTTCTGCAACCATCATTATTCCTACAATAATGGACTTGAATACTACTCACATGACCAATGTTCAATGGAAACCACATGCACGCCTGCATTGGGCTATACAATATTTATCTATCACTTTTATTCAATGTATTGCTTTGTATCTGTTATGGGGAAATTATGCTGATAAAAATTCTGTTCTCATAACATGGTTTGCAGGATTGGCACCCATATTTTTTTGGGGTATGTTTATTCCGGCCTTATTATTTCCGGGCACAGGCACCTGGCCCGATGGAATAGAACCCCCAAAAGGTTTTCCTGAACTATTTAAAAAGATACACCCTAACCTGATTTTATCTGTAGTTATCACTGTAGCTGCAATTATTGCAATTTTTTTAGATTTGAAAAGGAGATAGAATTTTTAGAGGGTCTTACACAGCCTGTCTTTATTAATTTAAGTGCAATAACTATCGGCATACAAATCATCAACTTTTCGTTATAAATTTACTTTTAGCTAATCAAGCAATTATAATATCTTTTAACCTCTGCAATTGTGAAATAGTTGTACTTAATTAAAACAAAATTAGTAAATGAGCAATTTACAAAAATTTATAAACATACCGACCACCATCTGCGGCAACTTGATGCATAAAAATATATGTTGACTAATGAATTCATTACAACTTCAACAAAAATTAATTGAGTTTACCGCAGCAGAGGGATTTACTACTCTTGAATATTTTAAGGACGAATTTCAGCATTTGCATTTAGAAGGATTTGACGAGTTTATCAAGCTTAAGGAAGATGCTTACAACTCTTCAACATTATTCCGCACAGATAAATTTGAAATACGATTGCTTTGTCGGAAACCTTTGCAGGAAACACCAAGACATCCACATCCGGAAAATGGTTGTTTAATGAAAATTTACAAGGTAAACTACTTGAGGAATTTTTTTTAAGTAATGGTAACATTAAGACCGTTTTCGATAAGGAAAGCGTTAGTTATATCAAAGCATCGGAGCTACATATTTTAAAAAATTCGGACATAGACTCAGTTTCACTTCACATTTATTCACCAAGAAGATTTTGTGATATCGTGAAGTAATTATTTTGCCTAATCAATTTTACATCGCCATCTTATTATACTTATTCCTGTATTCAATCGGTGTCAATCCAGTTATCTTTTTAAACATAGCTCTAAATGCCTTCGTATCAGTATAACCCACATCAAACATTACTTCATTAATATTTTTACGGCTGTTTTCAAATTGCCGTTTTGCTGATTCAATTTTTACCCGGTGTATATATTCTAAAACTGAGTTATTAGTTGCCTGTTTAAACCGCCGTTCAAAACTTCTTCTCCCTACAGCAACCATATCAGCCAATTCATCAACCGTAATTTTTTCTTGTGTGTTCTTTTCAATGTATTCCTGTGCTTTTTTTATTGCTGCATCTGTATGATTTTTTTGTCCCCTGAACATAGCAAAAGCATTTTGACTGTCCCTGTCTATGTCTATTGCAAAGTATTTGGATGCAAGAATTGCTGTTTCCCTATCAGCATATTTCTCCAGCAAATGTAATAGTAAACTCCAGTATGAATTGGCACCGCCACTTGAATAGATGCGGTGTTCTTCTGTAATAACACTTCCATCTATCACTTCCACCTCTGGAAACAATTGCCGGAACTCATTTTGAAAACCCCAATGTGTTGAACACTTTTTACCATTCAATAATCCGGTTGAGGCTAATAAAAAAGCACCAACGCAAAGTGATGCTACTTCTGCTCCTTTTTTATACTGTTCATTTATCCACGGCAACAATACTTTGTTTTTTGAAATGGCTGTTTGCATATCACCAAATAAAGCAGGAATCAAAACCAAGTCGGTCTTTTTGATATCTTTCAGTTGCTTATCAGTATGTACAGAAAACATACCATCATTAACTTTCACTTCTTTCTTTG
>JANNEK010000075.1:0-4142 GCA_031378605.1 Chitinophagaceae bacterium
TGAACAGTTATCAGGAATACAATCAGTATGCCATTGCAAATAATATGGGTACGCTGCCCTCCAAACTAAAAGTGATTCTCAGTAGTTTTTTATTTCCACCAACGGCGGGGTCCACTCCAATGAATGCACACAGACCTCTTACAGCAGGTTATCCAACCCTTGAATATTTCAGATACTCAGTCATTAACCGCCCGGTAAATGAAATAACCGCTATTTGGAATTATTTTGTGAATACAAATTTGTTTAGATTATACGATATGGGGTTAGGGTATAAAGAGTATTCCAGTTTTTATAAAAGCGAATATGTAAAATCATTAATGTTTCATGAGCTGGCACATGCCGCCCATTTTCAAAAAATAGGGCAGTATTCGTTTGGTGAGTTTGTGAATGCCGAAGCTTTTACCATTACAAAGTATTTTTTAAATCAAACCTTAGTGCCCTATGGAGATGGAAGTGATGGTACTTATTCCAGTTTTATTGCCCTTGGTGAAAGTTGGGCCAATTATATTGAACAGGTATTTACCGACCGGCACTACGGTGCAAATTGTGATACTTATAATACTAACGGATATCCTTATACAGCTAATGATCCCGTTAGCGGATTAAGCAGCAGCAGGATAAATTATCTGGAAGATTATAGCCCTACCAGAATAATTGACCCTTTTAGATGGTTCCCGATTGGTCTATATTACGATTTGATCGATAATAGAAATGACTTTGATGGTGGGCGAATTATTTTGAACGATCAAGTTTCGGGATATACCAATAAACAATTTTTTGATGCGCTGGATGGCGATGTAAAATCTCCACAAGCTTTCAAACAACGGCTTTTATTGGAAAATAATAACAACCAGGCTTCGGGAGTAAATACTATTTTTACTTTTTATAATTATTAAATGCGTGTACGCACTAACTATAGCTGGATATTGCTTTTACCATTGACGAGTCTTCTCAGTACCTGTATTAAGTCGCTTGATTGTTATAGAAACAAACATAGTTTTTTAACGGGGATAAAAGCTTATCCTGATAAGGACAGTATTGCCATAGGAGATACTATCTTTTTTGAATTTGATGAACCTACTACGCTAAAGGATCAAATCACCAACCAATCTATTAATTATGATAATGCTGCTAACCTGGGTACGGATTTCGGTTTTGGCGAATTGATTGCCACTAACCAGGTTAGTGATCAGGCGGCAGGCAAATTCAACTATTACCTTATTTTAGGGAGAGAAATTAAACGATCCGATAGTAATAAATACAGAGAATATAATTTTGCAGAAATATCCTCCCGCTATAAGTTTAAACTGGCCATCATACCACAACAAAAAGGGGTATTCAAATTATTTGTTGGTAATGCCGCTAATGTTTACAGAACAACCGACAAATGTACCAAATCTTTTTTTACAATTGATTTTATGAACACCAATCAGCATTTATACCTTAATGAAGTAAGTTTTCCCGGCAATATACCCCCGCCGGGTGGAGGGATTTATTTATTTAAAGTAAAATAATACATTCTTGGCTGATGAAGACATCAGCCAACTACAATTTTTCGATGCGCTGGACGGTGATGTAAAATCTCCGCAAGCTTTCAAACAACGGCTCTTGTTAGAAAATAATAATAATCAACTAACAGGTGTAACTACACTATTTAGTTTTTATGGATACTAATATAAAAATATTCAAAGGGCTTATTGTAATTATAGCTATTTGCTGCTTTTCATTTACCTGCAATAAACGGTTTGATTGCAGTAAAACGATTTACAGTTTTGAAATAGCTGTAAAAACGATTGCTGCTAAAGACAGTGTACTCATAAACGATACCATTTGGTTGAAAATCGAAGAACTCACTACATTAAGGGATTTAAGAAGCTCTCAGCTAATAAATTACGGTGGGGCTGAAAACCTTGGAAGTGCGATTGCTTTCCAGGAGATCGTTGGAACAATGCCGGATATCGTTAGCGCCGCAAATGAATTCAATTTCCATGTAAAAAAGGGCAGACTTATTACTAGTGTTGACGAATTGCTTTTTAGAGAATTTTTATTTTCGGAAAACTCCGGAAGATACTTTTTTGAGTTAGGGGTTATCCCGAAACGTAGAGGAATATTTAGACTGGGTTTTAGCAATGCTCAAAATGTTTATACAAAATCAGACAAGTGTACAAAATCATTTTTCACTATTAATTTTAAAGATACAGATCAGCATTTTTACTTATTTCCAGGAGGAGCCGGTACGCCGCCCGGTGGTGGTACTTATTATTTTAAAGTAAAATAATACATAATTGGCTGGTAAAGATGTGTACGTTTATCAATTCGAGTATTTATTTCAGCATATACATTCGAATCAAATAAATTCATCACCACCATAAAATATATTTCAAATTTTTTATAATGCAGTCATACTATCTTTCCAAAATAGGGTTGTTCGTTGCTGGTTGTCGTTTCTTTTTGTTGCCAATAGGCCAGGGTAACTACATGACCATCTGAGGTACGAAGCAGTCTTCCAAAAATTGCATTAATGGAATTGAATGTGTAATCGGTTACACCTACCGTATAGGTTTCGGGCAACAAAGGTGCCGCAGGTAGAATTGGCTCATCGTCTTTGGCAGTAACAGGCAAGGCAGCTTTAGGTGGGGGCGAAGGTACCACCACCACCGTAAATCCATTTCCCTCCAGTAAGGGTTTCAAAAAAGAAACACGTTGAGAAGTTACATTCTTTTCTACGATGCCGCATTTTACGCCATTCAACTCTTCAAATTCGTGATTTTTATTGATTGCCATAGTTATAATAATAGATAACAAGAATCAAAAAAGAAAGAAATAAATAAATAAATAAAACGCTATTGTCCTACTAAATAAGTTAAACGCTTCATTTGCAAGTATCACCTCACCCCTACCCCTCTCCTAAAAGAGAGGGGGCTAGAACCCGCTCTGCAAAAGGCTTTTAGTAATTATTAAGATGATTTTATTCGAACAACAATGTAAAAATAAATAACAAGAATCAAAAAGTAAGAAACAATTAATAAAAAAAACCAAGAACCAATTATTAAAAACAAAATAACAAGAACCAAATTGCAAGAACCAAATTGCAAGAAACAAATTGCAAGAAACAAATTGCATGAAACAAATTGCATGAAACAATTAATGTACTATCTAACATTACATAAGTCCTAACGAACGTTTTACTGCAAGGATAGAATATACTCGTAAATCCATCCTACGAACCCTATTCCTATGATAGCTACCGTACAAAATAACAATGTCCATTTTGGAACGCTATTCAGTTCAATTTCTTCCATAGGATTATCTGTATTATCCGTAAAAATAGCGCGAACCACTTTTAAATAATAGAATAAGGAAACAACAAGGTTCATTGATACCAGTACGATAAACCAAATTTCGGCAGTGGCTGCTCCCGACATAATTAAAAATAATTTTCCAAAAAAACCGGCAGTGGGTGGAATACCTGCCAACGAAAACAACGCAATTGCCATTACCCAACTTAATAATTTATTATTTTTATACAATCCTTTATAGGAATCGATGGTTTCTCTGCCAGTTGCTTCGGTAACCATGCTTATTACACCAAATGCAGCTAAATTGGAAAATATATAGATCAATACAAAATAAACTACAGCTACTGCACTTGATAAAGTACCGCCTGATATTCCCACTAAAATAAACCCAACCTGCGCAATAGAAGAAAACGCCAGGAATCTTTTTAGATTATTTTGCCGCAACGCAAAAAGATTCCCAATCATTAACGTAGCAACCGAAAGAATTACCAACAGTTGATAGGTAACAGTGCCGAGTGGTTGAAAAACTTTGTAAAGAATGGTTATAAAAATGAACGCTATTGAACCTTTGGAAATTACAGAAAGGAAAGAGGTTACCGCTACCGGTGAACCTTCATATACATCGGCGGTCCACAAATGAAAAGGTACCACCGATAATTTGAATGCAACTCCAGTAAAAAATAAAATAAAACCGGTTAATACCAACGCATCTCCATTTTTTAATAGAACTGGCAATTCTGTAAACTGAATAGTTCCCGTAGCCCCATACAACAATGAAATACCAAATAACAAAACTCCCGAAGAAAATGCTGAGGAAAGAATCATTTTGGTAGCAGCTTCAGA
>JANNEK010000104.1:0-5724 GCA_031378605.1 Chitinophagaceae bacterium
CATCTGTTTCCAATACCAGGTATTCCAAAGGAATATTTTTTACCACCTCGGCCAATCCCGAATTTTTATAGGTCAATACCCCCCCTATTCCCATATGAAAACCGAGATCAATTATTTTTTCTGCAGCGTCTGTATCACCCGAAAAGCAATGGAAAATTCCCGATAAATTTCCATCCTGATGTTCTTTTACTATCGAAATACAATCTTCTGTTGAATTTCGACTATGTATTACAATAGGACGATCATATTTTAGCGCCCACTCTATTTGCTCATGAAAAGCGGCCTGCTGCTCCTTTGCAAAGGTCTTATCCCAATAGTAATCCAATCCTATTTCTCCAATTGCTACAAAATTTCGGCGCGCAAGCCAATCTTTTACAATTTGAAGTTCTTCCAAATGATTTTCTTTTACGGAGCAGGGATGAAGGCCCATCATGGCAAAACAGTTTTCGGGCCAGGCTTTTTCAAGGTTTAATAAATTTTCAACCTCTGAGCTATCAATGGCGGGTAAAATAAACTGTTCAACCCCCTCATAAACAGATCGTTCTATCACTTCTTGGATATCTTGTTTAAAAGCATCTAGATATAAATGACAATGAGTATCAATTAGTTGAATTTTCATTAGATTACAAATTTCAAAAAAAAAGTTAAGACTTGCTTAAACTCTTTATAATGAAGCCGGTCTCAGGAACGTTCTTACCATTGCATCACACAAAAAAATAAATCTTTATGAAATTAGTAAATGGTCTTACCCGCGTATTGATCCCTATGTTATTCATTGCGTTCGTTTCAATCGTTTCCTGTAAAAAGGAAAACAGCAACCCAGGCACCGCTGCAGAACAGGAAGAATTTGCCACAGCAACTTCCGAATCAGATGCCGAAGCAGAAGTAGTATTTGATGATGTTTTCGACAATGTTATGGGCGTAGATACTGAAGTGGGTGTTGGAGGCGGTATTGGTATTTTTGGTTCTTCAGGTACAATTTCTGACGGACAAATTACCGTTCACGGAGCCGGCACAATAGATTCAAACAGGTGCTTTACGGTTACTTATACCCAACTAAATCCACCTAATCGTTTCCCCTTAAAAATTACACTTGATTTTGGCAATACTGGTTGTGTTGGCCGCGATGGCAGAACCCGTAAAGGTAAAATTATTACAGTGTATACAGGGCCGTTGTTTATCCCTGGAAACTCGACCACCACTACGTTTGAGGGTTATGTAGTAAATGATAATTCAATTGAAGGAACCCATAAAGTTTCGAACAAAAGTACTTCCGAAAAGAAAATTTTCAATGTTCAGGTAATTGGTGCCAAACTAACTAAACCCAATGGTAATTTCACCCAATGGAACAGCGAAAAAACCATTTCTCAAATTGACGGACTAGGTACTCCTCTGTTTCCGTTGGATGATGTGTTTAAAATTGAAGGCGGGGCAAATGGAGCGGTAAAAAGAGGCGACAAATTCTTCCAATGGTCAACGATCATCCAGGAGCCACTTATTAAAAAGTTTGCTTGCCGTTGGATCACCAAAGGAATTGTTATAATGCGTAAAAGTAACTCACCAGTAGCGGAACTTAACTATGGTAACGGTACGTGCGACAATAAGGCAACAATTACTGTAAACGGGCAGGTGCGCGAAATTACTTTGCACTAATAAAAAA
The DNA here is from genome assembly GCA_031378605.1 of Chitinophagaceae bacterium. Lineage (GTDB taxonomy): Bacteria > Bacteroidota > Bacteroidia > Chitinophagales > Chitinophagaceae > Endoryza. The sequence continues at coordinate 1,661 of JANNEK010000104.1, forward strand.
AGTTTATACCTTTAAATCAGTTTTCATAGGGTACGGATTAAAAACGGGCCAGGGTTTCTACCCCGGCCCAAATTTTTTTAGAGGCTTTTCTTAGATTTACGACACGATTGTTACGACAAATTTTCAGGTATTTTATTCAACACAAATCCACTTTCTGTTAATTGAGCCAATACAACCGGTAATGTTTTTTGTAAGCGGGGAAATGCTTTTTCACTGTCGTGAAATACAATTATAGCACCGGGTTTAATATTCTTCAATACATTACTTATACATTTTTCTGCATTTATAGTAACATCAAAATCGGCGCTTAAGATATCCCACATGATAATTTTCATGGCAGGATTTAATTTCTTCAACATTATTGATTGACTATTTTTTATGCGTCCGTATGGAGGTCGAAACAAATTAGTCTTAATATGTTCTTGCGCTATTTCAATATTCTTAATATAAATATCATTGGGGGTTTTCCATCCATTCAAATGATTTTGTGTATGATTTCCTACTGCATGTCCTTGTTCAAGAATTGATTCATAAATTTTTCTATGCTCCATTACATTTTTACCAATGCAGAAAAAGGTAGCTTTTGCCTGGTATTTTTTTAATAAATCTAAAACAAAAGGAGTGATCGTTGGATGCGGACCATCATCAAAACTTAAATAAAGTGTATTTGGTGCATCTGGAATATCCCAGACACCAAAAGGAATTAATTTTTTTACCAGCCATGGAGTTTTAATAAAATAAAACATGGTATTCAACTACAAATTGCAAATTAATCTTAATTATTCTCCATACCCGGTAACATGAATCACCTTACCCGAGTAACGATAAACTTTTCCATTTTTCTTTAGGTATTCTTCCTGGGTTTGTTCATCTGTCAATATCTTATCCATGTATTTCCTTACTTTATCCTCTGTAATTTTTAGTGCCGATCCTCTATTGATCGCCTCCTCTACGTATCCATTCAACAGTGGCTCCAGTTGATCATAAAACAAATTATTGCCAGCAAAAATATCGCAACCCAATATTTTGTCGCCGGTTACGCAAACAAATCCTACCCATGTACTATCTGTTTTTTTTATTCGATCAATAAAGTAACGCATATATTCCGCCTGTGTTAATACGATCTTTTTATCTGTTCGCTGTCCAGCATAGGCCTGTGTAGGTGATTTAATTTTTGCACTATCCAATTGTCTAAAAATTTCATTCCAGATCAACACCTGATTCTTTGAGTGATCAACCACTTTACGCAACCTCGGATTGGCATAGTTGAAATAAGAGAATTTTTTTTCTTTCTCACTCCATCGGTCCTCCTCAACACACATAACAGCTACATACTGATCTTTCCCGGTTGGCGCCAAAACTGTATCTTTTGTTACCATCCTGTCTTGTCTGCCTCCAAGTATTACTTCTCCGGAAGCAATAAATAATGGGATGTTTGATTTATTATTTATTCGAAGCCAATGAACATTTTCAACAGAAGAGGTACCTCGTTCACTAACTGTTACGATGCCTTTTTGAATGGCTTTTCCAAAAGATAAAAATTTGGGGTCTGTGGAGTTCGCTTTACCTTTTAATACAATGGGAATGATTTTAATATTTTTATATTGAATAGCACTATCGTACTGCACCTGCAGTTTTTGATAGGTAAGCTGAGCAAATGATTGGTTGGCAATAATAAATCCCAGAAATAGATGAAGTATTTTCATTTAAAATCAATAAAACGTTACTGATTCGAAAATAGTGTTTTTAACCTCCCTGTAAACAATAGATTTTCTACAATGGTTATTTTAAAGACTGAGCTGTCATCAGTACTTTGTTAAATTTTGTAGAATTGGGGGATTATCTTTGCAGGCTATGAATAAGAGAGTGCGTGTACGTTTTGCCCCCAGCCCTACAGGTGGGTTACACCTTGGGGGCGTAAGAACTGTTTTATACAATTATTTATTTGCCAAACAACATAAAGGTGATTTTATAGTACGTATTGAAGATACCGACCAAAGCCGTTATGTGGCCGGCGCAGAACAATACATCTTTAATTGTTTAAATTGGGCTGGGTTAGTACCAGACGAAAGTCCGTTTAATGCAGGAGCTTATGGTCCTTATCGGCAAAGTGAACGCAAACCAATTTATCGAAAATATGCCGAACAGTTGGTACAACAGGGGAATGCCTATTATGCATTTGATACGCCGGAGGAATTGGAGAAAATGCGCAACGATTTTAAATCAGCAGAAAATCCATCTCCTCAATATGATCTTGATCTTAGAAAGAAGATGCGCAATTCATTAACACTTACGGAAGAAGAAGTAAGAAAACTATTATCGGAAAATACAAAGCATGTAATTCGTATAAAAATACCAGAGAAAGAAACGATATCTTTTACAGATATGATTCGGGGAGAAGTACATTTTGATACCAGCCTGGTGGATGATAAAGTATTACTTAAAGCGGATGGTATGCCTACCTATCACCTAGCAGTAGTGGTAGATGATTATTTAATGAAGATAACGCACGCCTTCCGGGGTGAAGAATGGTTACCTAGTGCCCCCGTACATATTTTATTATGGAAATATTTATTTGGGTTAGAAGAAATGCCACAGTGGGCTCATCTACCATTAATATTAGGCCCCTCAGGAAAATTAAGCAAACGGGATGGTGCTACTTATGGCTTTCCGGTATTTGCTATGAATTGGACCGACCCAACAACAAAAGAATTAAGTGAAGGATTTAAAGAAAAAGGATTTCTACCAGAGGCCTTCATCAACTTATTGGCATTATTAGGTTGGAATGATGGTACAGAACAGGAAATTTTCACCCTGGAAGAGCTGATTAATAAATTTTCTATAGAAAGAGTTCATAGCGGCGGAGCTAAATTTGACTATGAAAAAGCTAAATGGTTCAATCATGAATGGATTAAGCATTCGGAAGCCGACAGGCTGCGATCGGAAGTAAAAACACTGCTGGAAGAGCGCGGTTTTTCGGTTAGAGATGATGTTTACCTGGAAAAGGTAATTGAATTGGTAAAAGAGCGTTGTATAGTATTGCCCGATTTTTTAGAGCAGTCCTCCTTCTTTTTTAAAACGCCTGAAAGCTGGGATGTGGAAACCGTAAAACCCAAATGGAACATTGAAAAGAAAATTTTTTTTGAATCGTTTATTCAACAATTGCTCTTGCTAAAGAATTGGAATGCTACCGACATTGAAATATTATTCAAAAAATTAGTAACAGAAAATAAAATAAAAGCTGGAGAGCTTCTATTTCCACTTCGAATAATGTTAGTTGGTGGTAAGTTTGGGCCACCGGTATTTAACATAACCGAATTATTGGGAAAAGAAGAAACCATAAAGAGAATTAAACTGGCTTCAATCCAATTTGATTCTTAATTCTTAAATTATTATTCATTCGATACATATGAACAGACCTGTTCGCGTATTAGTAGCTAAAGTTGGACTAGATGGCCACGATCGTGGTGCTAAAGTAATTGCCACTGCTCTTCGGGATGCAGGTATGGAAGTTATTTATACCGGTCTCCGGCAAACAGCAGAAATGGTAGTCAACGCTGCCTTACAGGAAGATGTAGATGCCATTGGCGTTAGTATTTTATCAGGGGCGCATATGACAGTGTTTCCAAAAATAATTACACTGATGAAAGAAAAAGGAATGACTGATGTTTTATTAACGGGAGGAGGTATCATTCCTGAAGATGATATGAAAATATTGAATGAAATGGGTGTAGGGAAATTATTTCCACCTGGTACCACCACTGGAGATATTGCCTCGTATATTAAAGATTGGGTGAAAAATAATAGAAGTTTCTAAGTGCAACCAGTCAATAAAAATTTCAACCTAACTAATGTCATTAACTCATTACAGCGTTCACAAACTATAAGTCTCAACAACTATTAATTATTTGGTATGTATTCAGCCATTCAAACTTCACTTGAAAATAGTATTTTCATCATCACCATCAATCGAACTGATAAATTAAATGCGCTCAATAAACAGGTATTTGAGGAGTTAAATAAAGCACTGGATGAAATTGCATCGAATTCAGAAATAAAATCAG
>JANNEK010000105.1:0-3971 GCA_031378605.1 Chitinophagaceae bacterium
CTGCCATATAAACTTCCCTGAGGTCCACGTAATACTTCAATCCGTTCTGCATCTACCAAATTAGCAATATAAGTATCCAATCCAAATTGATTTACTCCATCAATATAAGTAGCTACCGCCGGATCATAGGAAGTAGTGGTAATTCCACGTATGGAAGTAACATTTCGGTCGTCGCCGGAATTTGCAGAATAAAAATTTGGGATAATACCGGTTAACTCGTTATTATGCCATATGCGGTATTCTTTTAACTGCCGTGTTGATAACGAAGTAATGCTAATGGGAATTTTTTGAAGTAATTCCTCTTTTTTTTGAGCAGTTACTACCACTTCGTCCATATTTAGCGAAGCGTACCGTAAAACAATATCTATGTGGTTTGGAGTGTTTTCTTTGATATCAATTTCTTCACTTTCGGTCGCATATCCGATAGAAGATATCAGGAGGGTATAATGGCCCGGTAAAATCTTTTCAAACATAAAAGAACCTGTACTATCTGTTATTGCAGACAAAGAAGTGTTTAGTAAATGAATGGTGGCCCCGGGTACATTTATATTTTTTCCCGCTTTAACTTTTCCGGATAATGACGAGGTTCCCTGGCAAAAGCTAATCAACGGAAAGAGTCCCCAAAAAAGGATAGAAAATAGTTGCTTTATCATGAAGCAAAGATATTATGATCAACGGATACTAAGATGAGAATAATTATAATAAACTTAAAATGTATTTGATCAATAATAAGAATTTATAAGTGTTATTTTTGCGCTATAAATTTTAAACATAAGAATTATAGTTAATGAACAAGCGTTTAGGTATAAGTCCACCCTCTATTAATTATGCCCGGAAGTTTCATCAAACCAAAAACAATTTTGTTTCCGAGCAGAATAATTTATTATTTTCTATAACCGTCTTTTTTCTCAGTCTTAGTTTTAGCTGTAAAAATCAACCAAAGGTTGATATAAATCCATCTGTAGTCATTCAAAAGGATACTGTTTCAAAAGTAACTGCAATAAATCCGCAGGAAATTACAATAGCAGGTGCTGCAATAATTTTATCCCGTAAGCAAGTACCAATTTTATGTTATCACCAAATAAGAGACTACCGGCCCACTGATTCAAAAATAGCGCGTGATTATATTGTACCTCCGGCTATGTTCCAGGAACAAATGAAAATATTGGCCGATAGCGGCTATCATACCATTTTACCGGATCAACTTTATAGTTATCTTGCCAGCGGTACTTCGCTTCCTGATCATCCTATTCTCCTGAGTTTTGACGATACCGATTTAGAACAATTTACCGTAGCTGCACCAATTATGAAGAAATATGGATTCAAAGGGCAATTTTTTATTATGACCGTTTCTCTGGGTCGTCCTCATTATATGAGCAAAGAACAGGTAAAACAATTATCTGAGGATGGTCATGTTATTAGTTCACATACATGGGACCATCACAATGTAAAAAAATATTCTGGTGAGGATTGGGCAATACAAATAGATAAACCTTCTAAATTACTTGCTGAAATAACCGGTAAACCGATACAATATTTTGCTTACCCATTTGGCCTTTGGAATAAAGAGGCAATTCCTGAATTAAAAAAAAGAGGATTTATTGCTGCCTTTCAATTGTCTGCGAAAAGAGATGAAGCAGATCCTTTATTTACCATCCGGCGAATCATTGTTCCTGGTAGTATGAGCGGAGCGGAAATGATGTTGCGTATTAAAACCAGTTTTTAAAAGAAGGAGACGATTTATTAATAATTAAATAAAAAAATTTTTTCTATAGTTCTGCAGATTTAATATTATATTTTTTTATCACTCTCCAAAGTAATGCCGGAAAAAATCTTTTTAGATAAACGCCCATTGTTTCTTTTCCTCCAATTAAAACTTCACGCTTTCCGCTTTGAACAGCCGCTAAAATTTTAGTTGCACAAGTAGCGGGATTCATACCCTTTGCCTGATTCTCATCCATTTTGCCATAGGGCTTGCCATCATTACCTACTGCATTCACCGAAATATTCGTTTGAATATACCCTGGGCATACAATGGTTACCTGTATATTTTCATTCCATATTTCTGCGCGCATCGATTCAAAAAAGCCATGCAACGCATGTTTAGATGCAGCATAAGCGGAGCGCATGGGAGTTCCGAATCTGCCTACCAGGCTGCTTGTAATAATGAAGCAACCAGATTTTCGTTTAAGCATAAAGGGTAATACTATTTTTGTGAGCGCTACCACATTTAAGAAATTAATATTCATTACTTTTCTATCAATTTCAATGGATGTATCTTTTACAAACCCACGTTGACTAATACCCGCATTGTGAAATAGATAATCAATTTGCCCAAACCGGCTTATTACCAATTTAGTTTTATCTGAAAAGGTCTCTGGTTCACTCATATCCATAGAAAGGATCAAAGAATTTTCGGAATTTAGCCCTGCCTCTTTTTGCACCCGCTCTAATTCGTTTTGCCTGCGGGCAGATAATACAATATACGCACCTGCTTTAGCAAGTTCTTTTACAATGGCTTCACCAATTCCTGAAGATGCACCGGTTACCCAGGCTATTTTTTTTTGATACATTTCTTTACGATAATTATTATTTTTTATTTATGGTACGAGCAGACTTAAATTTTCATGGAACAAATTCAAGAATACAGAGGCACTTACTGATCCATGATTCATTTACCAGTTAAAAATAGCTCAACCATCTGATTTTTGAAAAGTAAATAAAAATGGAAAATTACACCAAAAGAAAACGAATTAAATCCGTAACGCGAAAGATAAGAATTTGCCAAGATTTTGTGGCCGATCTATCCGCATAAATATCTATACCAAAGGTTCAGTCGAAGTCAAAAACCATTAAGAGAGTAAATCGGCAGCCGTTTCTCAACTATTAAAAAGCATTCGATATTAAAGTAGGGAGGACCCTTTTGGATTTGCTGTGAATTCAAATACAAAAAAGTTAAGCTGCATTGGCAGATATATAACGTACCAGGGTTCTTTTAGCAATCGGTAAAAGGGTTTCATCAACCGGAAAACTAAGATCGGTTTCAATAGAATATACTGCAGGATTGGGTAGCTCTTTCCGGTTTCGGATAAGTTCTATTTTTATTAATTCGTAGCTATTAACCATATTCCGCTCATATTGTCCAATGAATTCCGTTTTTATAGAACGGTATTTTTCATCATGCTTTTCAAAAAAACTAAGCCGGTATTGATATATTCTTGTTTCGCGATGAGATCCCTCACTTAGAAAAAAATAACCTTCATTGATTTTGATAGGCATTAGTCCGATGGGAAAAATTGTAAGTTTTTCCTCTACAAACTCATAGATTTCAGTACCACTGCTAATGGCCAGCCTCATTTTGCCGGCAGCATATTGAATAATTTCTTCCAGTTCCTCCATCAGTTCATCATCCTCAATAATCTGTTCGTACAATAATTGTAATTTTTCCAATTGAATGCCTGATAATTTTTTCGGAAACTGATCCTTTAAGAATTTTTTGTTTTCACGAAAAGACACCAGGTTGTTGTAATGAAAAATAAGGTCGGCGAGCTGGGGATAGAGCTTATTTTCATTGAATTGTTTTCCGATCTCCTGCAAATAAGCGAGAAGGGTATACTTTTTTAATTCAAAATCAATGTATCCTTCAGCGAACCACGTTTCGGATAATGACTTCATAAAGGGACGATTTAGGTTAGTAGTACATGAATTTACTAAAAATTAAGATGTTGATTGCCTGGCCACGTTTAATTGTAATTTCGTTAAAACCCTGTTATATGAATCGATTGCTTCTGTTATTAGTGCCTGCCTTAGTTTTAACGGCTTGCGGCCATACTTATTATGTAGTGAGGCATGCAGAAAAGGCAATACAGGCTCAAAACATGAGCAGCGACGTGCCATTAACCACCCTGGGGTCTCAGCGGGCACTAACATTGAAAGATTTATTGCAAAGAAAAAAGATTAGCGCCGTTTAT
>JANNEK010000117.1:0-8314 GCA_031378605.1 Chitinophagaceae bacterium
CGGGGGAGTTCGCTACCGTCAACCGGCCAACTCTTACCTTTGCGTAATGAACTTGGCTCAACGCGATAGAAAGGTCATTTGGCATCCTTTCACCCCACAAAAATCAATGATTGATCCGCTTGCAATTGTAAAAGGGAAAGGTGCTGAATTAACAGACGAGAACGGAAACTATTATATCGATGCAATAAGTAGTTGGTGGGTAACGCTTCATGGCCATAGTCACCCTTATATTGCTGAAAAAATTTATACTCAGGCGAAAACGCTTGAACAGGTAATATTTGCGGGATTTACACATGAACCCGCCATCGTACTTGCGGAGCGCTTACTCCCGTTATTGCCTGGAAATTTTTCAAAAATATTCTATAGTGATAACGGATCAACTTCTACTGAAGTGGCCATTAAAATGGCGCTCCAATATTGGTGGAATAAGAATGAGCCCGAGAGCCGGGAGCAGGAAGAAAATAGCCAAAAGCCTGATAGCCGGAGCAGCGAACCTGGCACCATTCTTAAAGCTCGAACGAAAATTCTTGCATTTAATAACTCCTACCATGGGGATACATTTGGGGCAATGAGTATTAGTGATCGAAGTGTATTTACGCTTGCTTTCCATGATAAATTATTTGAAGTAGTTTTTATTGATGCACCACTTACCGATGATTGCGCATTGCCATCTATTGAGTGGAACGAGATCGCCTGCTTCATTTATGAGCCATTGTTGCAAGGTGCGGGTGGTATGAAACTATATAGCTCATCGGGATTAAATTCTTTGCTTCAACAATGTAAAGAACACAAAATAATTTGTATTGCGGATGAGGTTATGACAGGCTTCGGAAGAACCGGTAAATTTTTCGCTTCGGAATTTTGTGAAGTAAAGCCAGATATTATTTGTTTGAGCAAGGGTTTAACAGGAGGTACCATGGCGCTGGGAATTACTGCGTGTACCCAATACATTTATGATGCTTTTGTTTCAAACAATAAACTTAAAACTTTTTTTCATGGTCATTCTTTTACCGCCAATCCGATAGCTTGTACGGCAGCCGTGGCAAGCCTGGATCTTTTACAACAAGAAGAATGCATTCGCTCTATAGAATTTATTACTAAGGAAAACAATCGCTTTCATGATCTATTACTGAAAAATAAAGAAAGATTACAATTAAAGAATATCCGTGGGCTCGGAACCATTTTGGTCGTTGAAGTTGACCATGGCGCCACCGAATATTTAAACAATATAGGTTCTATAATCACGCAGAAGGCATTGGCCAAAGGCGTCTATTTAAGGCCGTTGGGAAATACTTTATATATAATGCCTCCTTACTGTATAACACCAACACAGTTAGATAAAGTGTACCAGGTAATACTTGAAATACTCGAAGAATTATAAAAAAAGGCAAAGCGCAGTTGCTTTGCCTTTAAAAAAATTTTGAACCAAATTAACCAACGGGAATGGTAACCTGAGTTTGATCCCACTCAATAATCAATGCGTTTTTATCGCCGAAACGGTAGGTTAATTTTTCTACCACAGTATCCAATTTTTTAACGGGAACAGTTACTTTTAGTACATCCTTTGCTTTAATTTTTTCATAGCCAAAAGAACCCCATTGCTTCAACTCACTGTTAAGAATGATTGTCCACTCGGTGGCAGTAGGCGAAACAAAAAAACTATATGTACCTGCTTTTATAGCCTGACCACCAAACTTTGTATCTTTTGCAAAAGTTATTTCAGTTGCTTCATTGGCACCTGCCCGCCATACAGCCGAAAACGGCACTAATTTTCCAAATATTTCTCTTCCTTTCTTCGAAGGCTGGCTGTAATTAATACTTACATCACTCCCTTGTGCTGTAGCCTTTGGGCTGGGTTGAGCCTGGCAGGAAATTGATAGCATTGTAACACCAACAACAAACGATACTAATAATTTTTTCATACTGATCTTTTTATTTTTATTAAAATTAAATACTCAATTTGCTTTTTCAATCATTTTTTTTAGTTGATCCAGTGAATTCTCCATAAGTGGCCCCAGTTCCTTATCAAAAACAATGCTACCAAATTTTTCCCAGGGATACCATTTTACTTTAAAATCAAAATACCATTGAACAATTGAAGCATTCTCTGCAATTGTTACGCCAAACCCACTCGAAATAGCCTCTTGTCCTACCCTTTTCCACCTTGTTTGTATAATGCCAACGCTATCCCGCTTCACTATTTTTACTTCCATTTCATTTGATAAAAAAAGAAGGCTATCTAATTTAATATTTGACAACCCATCGTTTTTCAAAAATCCATTCCATCGTTGCCATTGGCGAATATCTCTTAAATAATATATTACCGTATCAAAAGAAGAATTTATGGTAATAGCTCTCGATACCCGCATCTTTGAAGGAATAAGCAAGGATAACAAAAATATAACCAGAAATAATCCAACAAAACTAATCAACCCTGATTTAACAACCCGCATTTTAAAACTTTTATTACTTCTTGGTGGTCATTTATAAGAAAAAAATTATTCCCAACGAAAAACTTTAATGGCCAATGCATATACGATCACAATCCAAATTCCAAGGATTCCAAGTTGTTTACCACAATCAACCAGGTGTACTCCTTCAAAAGCAACATTTCGCATCGCATCATTAAGATGTGTTAATGGTAATACTTTACAAATTGGCCGTAGCCAGGAAGGAAAAGCATCTGTAGAAAAAAAAGTTCCGGCTAATAAAAATTGAGGCAGTGTAATGAGATTCGCAAAGGGAGGTATACTGCTTTCGTTTTTAGCCAATCCACTTACAACAAAACCAAAGCCCATAAACACGATTAATCCCACTAAACTTAATGCTAATAATTCGAGAAAAGTGACCCATCCATGCACCAGTGTAAAATGAAAAGCAAAATACCCCACCAGTAAAATTACAATGGCAGTAATCATTTGAAACAATACTCTGCTGATGGCCTCTCCAAATACAATATGAGTTCTTTTAATAGGAGTCGCGAAAAATCGTTTAAGCACCAGGGTTTGTCGAAGGTTAAAAAAAATAAAGGCCACTCCAAAAACGCCGGCACTTAATAGAGAAAAACCTAATTGACCGGGAAGAATAAAATCAATGGTGCGGTAAATTCTTCCCGGAATTTTAATAATATCATTACTAACGGTTGCATAAGTAGAGGAATTGGGAAATACATTTTCATTTATTCTTTTTATTATACCATCTAAAATAGAACGTAGTACCTGTATGTTTTGCTGATTAACTGCATCGGATGTTTTAAGATTGATTGTATATTCAGATTGCCCGGTATTAATTTTTTGAATATTGATAGAAGCAGTTATCCTGCCTTTTTCAATATCTTCTTTAATTGCTTTTTCCGTTTTTTCTGAAACCACAATACCATCGATATTTTTGATAATGGCATACAGTTGGTTCGTAGTATCTGTTTTGGGATCAAAAGCTATCCGCAAACTAACCCGGCTTCCTCCACCTATAAATCCAAATACTAAAATAAAAATCAGGGGAAAAACGAAGCTGAAAATAACGGCACTTGGACTTCGGAATACTGCGCGGAGACTGGCCCGGGTAATTGCCAGCATCGCTTTAGTTTGATTGTATGGTTTTTGCATTTTATAATCTAAGAAGTTGCAAAGCTAATGGATGATTTGCGATTTGTAATTGCTGATTTGTGATTTAGGTGTATACTATTTGATCTGGTTGAAAATTTTCAGAAATCATATATCTTAAATCGAATATCTTCCTCATTCGATCACAAAATCAAAAGGCAAACGAGCCTGCGCAGTAACCGACATATGTTTAACTTTTTTAATTGCCTCATAGATTTTTATTCCATCGGCACCCAATTCTTCTTTTACAGCGGAGGCTTTTGCATTATTTCCAAATGAGCCAAGTATTTTTTCAATTATATTTTCAGGTTCCGGATATTCACGCAACTTATAATCTTTAACCTTAGCCATACGAGCTGCACAGTCAATGGCGTCCTGCAATCCACCAATCCGATCAATCAACCCTAATTCAAGTGCTTTTGATCCACTCCATATTCTTCCCTGCCCAATACTATCAATATACATTATTGACTTTTTTCTACCCTCCGCTACCCTTGACGTAAACGTAAGATAGATACTATCAACATCGTTTTGAAGCCATCTTCGCTGTGATTCGGTTAAAGGTTTTGAAATAGACAATGCATCAGCATCGGGTGATGTTTTAACGCCATCAAATGTTACTCCTAATTTCTCATTAAAAAACCGCTGCATATTTGGAAGCATACTAAACACACCAATTGAACCTGTAATGGTATTCGGTTGGGCAAAAATACTATCTGCATTACAGGAAAGATAATAACCTCCGGAGGCAGATACGTCTCCAAAACTTAATATTACTGGCTTTTCTTTCCTTGCCAGCGAAAGCTCCCGCCAAATATTTTCACTGGCCATGGCGCTACCGCCTCCTGAATTAATACGGAATACAATTGCTTTAATTGTTTTATCAAGGCGAACCTTTCGAATAAGGTTCATATAACTTTCGCTGCCAATTCTATCTCTTTCCCCCTTACCATCAATAATATCTCCCTCGGCATATAAAATAGCGATTTTATCTTTACCAATTCTTTTAAACGCTACTGCCTTTGCAAATTTAGCAATAGGAACAAAATTTATCTTTTCATATTTGCCAAGTTTTAATAATCCAGCTATTTCATCATTTACCTCATCATCGTATTTTAATCCATCAATCAATCCATATTTTACAGCATCTGCCGGAATCCGCAATCTATGTTCGGTTGCACACATACGTAATAGAGCTGTATCTAAATTTCTGGCTTTAGCCGATTGAATGAGGAAGTGATTATAGAGATCTTTTAGTATTTCGGTTGTTTGAATACGGTTAGCATCCGACATCTTAGATTCGCGAAAAGGTTCGGTTGCACTCTTAAATTTACCTGCATAAAAAATTTGAGGTTCAATTCCCAATTTTTCAAGTGTGCCTTTTAAATAGATCATATTCATTGAATATCCGCGCCAATCGAGCCCTCCCCTGGGATTGCAATAAATTTTATCGGCTATGTTCGCAACATAATAACCACCCTGCGTAATCACATCTGCATAAGCATATATAAATTTCTTACTTGTTTTGAAGTGTAAAAGAGCGTTGCGAATATCTTCGCTGGAGCCGAAACCATTAAGATTTGTGCCGCATTTTATATAGATGCCTTTTATGGAACTATCTTTTTCTGCCTGACAAATAATTCGGACTACATCATAGAGGGATGGTATATCGTATTGATCGTTGCCCCCTAAACTACCTAATGGATTTTCAACTGCCCTCTCCATGAAAGACGTAGAAAGATCGAGTACCAAAACAGCTTTATCATCGATGTGTTCTTTTGCCGGAGTAGCCAATGAAGATATTATTCCCAGGAGAATTAAAATGCCGACCAGTGCAAATACAAGAAGTGACAATAACGAAGCGAAAAAGAATTTAAAAAAGCTATTCATTCCTTTATTTTATTTATTACAAAAATCAAAGATATTTGCGAGCCGTAAGGTAGGGAAATTATGAACAAAGCATATCTACTGACAGGCGGCAATACCGGTAATCGGCGAGCCCACCTTCATCAAGCGATTGAACTTATTAACCAGTTTTGCGGACAGGTTCTCAAACAATCTTCTTTGTTTGAAACAGGAGCATGGGGCAATACGAAGCAGGCATCTTTCTTAAACCAGGCGTTGTTGGTATCTACCACCTTAACGCCAGATGAGCTAATGCTTAAATTATTGTTTCTTGAAGAAAATATGGGGCGAGTCCGTTTAGAAAAGTTTGGGCCCAGAATTATCGATATAGATATCTTATTATACAACAGGGAAGTTTTTCATTCGGAATTGGTAACCATTCCGCACGCCGAGCTCGCCAACAGGCGCTTCGCATTAATCCCGCTGATTGAAATTGCCCCAAGGGCTAAACATCCGGTTCTAAAAAAGAGTATTCAGCAATTGTTGAAAGAATGTTCCGACGAGTTATCTGTAAAAAAGATTTCTTGAACTTTTCCACAAACCTTCACCAACGGCCATTCAACTTTTCATTTGAGTTATTTTGTGCCTTCAATCAATAGCAGGTAATGGGTAATACATTCGAGCATTGTTTCATTTGTTTTCGTTATTTATCCCGTCATTTTAATATTCCTTCATGAACTATCATTATATAACTATTGAGGGTAATATTGGTGCAGGCAAAACCACCCTGGCTCATTTACTTTCCCGGCATTATAATGCCCGGCTGATATTGGAACAGTTCGCAGACAATCCCTTTCTTCCTAAATTTTATGAGAATCCACAACAATATGCATTTCCATTGGAACTTTTTTTTATGGCCGAACGCTATAAACAGTTAAAAGATTTGGTTCATACCAAAGATCTGTTTCAGCAATTCACGATCTCCGATTATCTCTTCACAAAATGTTTATTGTTTGCAAAAGTAAATTTACCAGAAGAAGAATTTCACCTTTACCAAAAGCTTTTTGAAATTATCCATCAGCAAATTACTCAACCCGACCTCCTTATCTATTTGCATGCACCTGTAAACACATTGCAGGCAAATATTAAAAAGAGACAAAGGCCCTACGAACAGTCAATCACCGATAATTATCTTTTCAGTATCCAGGAAACCTACACACAGTATATAAAACAGCATAATATTAAAACACTGTTTATTGATGCCTCCAATGCCGATTTTCTTGGAAATGAAAGCCAATTGAAAGTTGTTATTGAAGCACTGGAAAAGGATTATGAAAACGGTCAACATTATCTGATCTTACCATAGCACATCAATTACTTCTACATCCGTCCAATGAAATTATTCCTTCCCGATAAATTTTCACCGCTCCGAGAACAGAATTTTAGATATTATATCATTGCCCGTTTTTTTTACATCATGGCACTGCGTATGCTTACCACCGTTGCCGGATATAAACTTTTTCAGCTTACACAGGATACCTATGCTGTTGGTTTTGCCGGACTCGCCGAATTCATTCCTGTTTTTTCGCTTGCTCTTTATGCAGGTCATATAATAGATCAATCCGATAAAAGAACATTACTATTAAAAAGTATACTTTCCTATTCGCTTTGTTTAGGTGGAATGATATTTATTACCTCTTCCTGGTTCGAGAAAACGATCCCTGTACATCAACTCAAATATTTTTACTATGGTATTATTTTTTTTACCGGGTTGATTAGAGCATTTGCTGGTCCAACTTCCAACGCTATCCTATCGCAGTTGGTACCAAAAAATTTACTGCCTTTTGCCGCCAATATCAGTTCTTCTACCTGGTTAGTTGCTTCAATAACCGGGCACGCCTCTGCCGGATTCTTAATAGCAGGTATGGGTGTTCACAATAGTTTTTTTATTATTATTCTGTTAGCGTTGATGGCTGCCTTCATGATTTATAAAATTCCGCGACTGCCGATTATTCTTACTATCAAAAGTGAAAGCGCTTGGAAAAGCGTGAAAGAAGGATTGAATTATGTATTCAATAATAAAATATTATTAGGTGCAATATCTCTGGATCTTTTTGCTGTATTGTTTGGTGGAATAGTTGCATTTATACCGGAGGTAGCCACTGCTATTTTAAAAACAGGGCCGATTGCTTTTGGATGGCTTAACGCATCTATGGATATTGGTTCAGCAATCAGTATACTTTTGTTAACTTTTTTCCCGATGCGTAAACAACAGGGGAAAAAAATGTTATTGGCTGTAGCAGGTTTTGGTATCTGTATTATTGCGTTTGGTGTATCAGATATTTATTGGATTTCTTTTTCTGCACTGATGATTAGCGGTGCTTTTGATGGACTCAGTGTAATTGTACGCGGAACTATTTTACAACTTAGTACCCCTGATGAAATGAGGGGAAGAGTTTCTTCTGTGAACTCAATGTTTATTAATTCTAGTAATGAGTTAGGGCAGTTTGAAAGCGGAGTTTCAAAAAGGCTATTGGGTAATTCAGTACCTATTGCAATTATTTTTGGTGGATGTATGACATTGTTAGTTTGTATCATTACATGGTTTAAAGCTCCGAGTTTGAAAAAATTTGAATACTAAAATACAGATCTCCCGAAGAGAACTTAATTCCCATTAACTTTATGGTTGCTTTCGAACATTAATTTTTTAAAATAATATTCATATGCAACGTCGCTATTTCCTCCGCAATACTGCACTTACTGCTGGTTTATTATCATTAAGTCCAAAAGACCTTCTTGCTTCTTTATTACAACAACCTGCCTGGAAAATAAAAATGCTTACGGAAGAAACAGGAGTATTTACTGAA
>JANNEK010000120.1:0-4850 GCA_031378605.1 Chitinophagaceae bacterium
CTTCTGAGGATCTTTTAATATAGATTCGTATTCGCGAATTTGCTGGGAATAGTAAAAGGCGCGCTTGTTATATTGCTGAAACTGTTTAGCCAGTCCAAATTTTCCCAATTGATCTTTTAATTGTTGTCTTCTTTCTTTTAAATATTTCCGAATAACTTCTGTTCCCTGTAATTTCTGTTCCATTCCCTTAATCGATTTCAGCGCATCTTTCAATTGACCCACCTGTTGATTGTTTGCCAGGAACGAGCTGGCATGTTGGGAAAGAAAGTTCAGAGAAGTTTTCAGCGTGTCCATTCCCGGTAAATATTCTTTAAAGCGGTTGAGCTTGTTTTCCTGGCTGGTGAGCTGCGCTCGTAGTTGCTTGTATTTATTTTCTACATCTCCAAATACCTGCATCGCTGCCAGTGAATCTTTTTTGGCCAGTTTCTTTTTTAGTTTCTGTTCCTGCTTTTCCAGTTTGGCGAGTGCTTTTTCCGAATAGCTTACCAGCTTATCTTCGAGGGCGGTTGCCTTCTTTGTTATCTTTTCTAAAAACCTGTTGGGAAAATTGAGGATTTTATCAATAGTAGAAAGGCTGTCCTGCCCAAAGGAGTTAGCTGCACAAAGGCACCACAAAACGCAAGCGATCAACCATGCTTTGCTCATAAGCGAGTGGGGGGTTAAGGGGAAACAGCTATGTGTACCTGAAAAACACCATTAGGTTTCGGAAATGAACTTATCACAATAGTTAGGATACTACCAAATTATTTATTGTTTATTTTTAAAAATTACAGGTTAATACTAATTATGTGTAAGTGTTTATATGTATAAAAGAATGTGATGGCAACACCGATTGAACAGGTGTAGCGGATATTCGCTGATTTCACAAATCCGTTCTTATCTGTTAACTCCGTTATCTCCGTGTTCCTATTGTATAAAAGTAGATGGGAACACCGATTGAACAGGTGTAGCGGATATTCGCTGATTCAAAAATCCGTTCTTATCTTTTAACTCTGTTAGCTCCGTGTTGCTATCGAATTAAGGTAGATGGGAACACCGATTGAACGGATGTTACGGATTTTTGCTGATTCAAAAATCCGTTCTTATCTGTTAACTCCGTTATCTCCGTGTTCCTATTGTATAAAAGTAGATGGGAACACCGATTGAACAGATGCAACGGATTTCACCGATCCGTTCTTATCTGTTCACTCCGTTAGCTCCGTGTTGCTATTGTATATCAGTTGCAAATAGTATTCCCCGGGCAGATGAAATAGCTATAAACGCTAAGTGAAACCATCTATATGAAAATAATATTTTAATCCGGCTTCATTCTATTTGATTACAAAAGCAATAGATTCTATTTAATTATCGTTAGCTATATACACCAACAACTATTTTACGCTTTTTCCTCTGTAAAAAAAATCCTATGACAATTCAAAAAGATTTAAAAATTTTTGTGGTAGATGATGATGCCTTTTGTCTGAATCTCTACCAGCAGTTCTTAAAAAAACTTGGTTATGAACAAATCATTTGCTTTATGGGTGGTAAAGAATGTTTAGATAATTTATCGCAGCGGCCTGATATTATTTTCCTCGATTATAATATGGAAGACATGAATGGAATTGATGTATTACATTCCATCAAAAATTTTAATAAAGAAATCTCTGTGGTATTTATCTCGGGCCAGGAAAATGTAGAAATTGCTGTTGACGCACTCAAATTTGGCGCCTTCGATTATATTGTTAAATCAAAAATAACATTAGAGCTTCTTAAATCAACGATCGATCGCATTGCAGATGAAAGAGGCATCACTCATACGCCAGCTAAAAAATCGCTTTTTGGCCGAATGAAATCCAATCTGGGGATCTAAGATTGGCACAAAAAATAATTCAATCCTCTCTTGTTAAGTCTTTCTATACGTTGCACTCAATAGCACGATTCAGACTCTAGGTTACTATTGTAATATTGAGTGCATTTAAAATGATCGCTATCCTTTTTTCCCCTCACCACCAAAGTGGAGAAGGGAAAGTGGCACGACAATGTTAAATGCACCCGGAATATTTCAATATTAACTCATCTGCCTAATATTTAATATCATTGTTGTCCGTCTAAATAAGTTAAACGCTTCATTTGCAAGTGTCACCTCACCCCAACCCTCTCCTCGCGGAGAGGGAGCTAGAACCCGATTTGCAAAAGGCTTTTAATAATTATTAAGATGATTTTAGTCGGACAACAATGATTTAATATCTATATCCAACTAAAAATCCACGGGAGTGGTTTTTTCACATAAACCAATAACCGATAATACTACTGCTAATTCTTTTATTTTGATTTCTTCTTAGCTTTACTTTTCAATAGATCTACTTCCAGTTTTAATTCCTTAATGGCATTAATAAGCACCGGAACCAGTTCAGCATAATTCATCCCTAATGATTCTGTGTTTTCATTTCCGGTTACTACTTCAGGAATAATCTTTCGTACTTCCTGCGCTATCAAACCAATTTTATCGGTAGCGCGTTGATCTTTCCAGTTGTATCCAACAGAGTGCAATTGCATTATTTCCCTGAGCCCATAGGGAAGCTCATGAATATTTGTTTTTAGTCGCACATCACTGGTTTGAATAACGCCATTGGTTACCCAAAGCTCCTTCCATCTTGCTCCATTTTTACCAAGGGCATATGTGTTATCGATTCCGGGTTGAATTCCCTGGGAATTCATTCGAAGAATTTCATTTGAATCGGCCGATCCACCCGTAAAAAAAATAAGTTGTTTATTAGCGCTGGTATTGCCGATAACGAAATCTTCGCCTGCAGCAAACAAATAGGCTTTATTAGGTCCGGAGAATATACCTGTACCTGTATAGGCACTCGATTTAATTCCCATATTAATATAATTCGAACTCATATTACCGTTATTAGCGATTGCTACGATGTCGGAGCTTGCATTGTTACCGTTGCTGATATTTTGAATATTTAATTGCAGATAATTGTTGATGGTACCACGACCACTGATTAAGTTATAAGAAGGAGTATACCCGGCATCTACCAATAATTTTTCCGGATTGATACTATTAAACGTAGCCGTACCAATACCTACCCGTCCACTATGTGATACTGCTAATATATTTGCATTCACATTAGAAGCTCCATTATCAGAAACCGCCTGAAAGTTTACATAGCTTTCACTACTTCCGTTGGCCGTATAATTAATTTTAAATAGTTTTTTATTCGTTGGGTTATCGGTATTTTCCAAATAAAACCCCGGTCCGCCAAAACCACTCGATCCATTGGCAGAAATCGATAATCCCTTTACATAAGTATTCGTAATACCACTTGTTACACCTCCTCCTAATATATGCATTTCCGTAACCGGGGAACTGGTTCCAATACCAATTCTACCAGCTTGGGTTATACGCATTTTTTCGGAGTTATTGGTAATAAAGGGAAGTGAATAATTAGAGATAGTACCCAGCCTTTTTTCGGCGGTAACGCCATTGCCTTCAAAACTCCAATTTGTAATAAGGGGGTCGGGGTTGCTTTGCGATGAAATATACCAACCCGATCCGCTGCTTTGAACTGTTATTGCCTGGTTTGCATTATTGAGTAGCCAGCCCGAAGTGCATCCATCTAATTCCTGGCCCAATACAGTAGCAATAGTGAGCACTGGGGTAACAATACTGGTACTCGCATTTTTTATATGATATATTCTGCCGGTACAGGTGGCCGCATCGGGCAACATTGCAGTAGTATTAGTATTTCCGGTAAATACTACGGTATTATCGTTATTGCCAATCAGGATATCGGTTGTAAATGATCGATAGTTAAGCGATAGCGCTCCTCTTACATCCAGTGTAGAGTTAGGGCTTGTAGTACCTATCCCTACCTGTGACGTAGCAGGATATGCCGCGAACAGCATTCCCCAGAGGAAAAAAGGGTTTTTCATAATTGTATTATAAAAATACAAGGGGTTAAAATAGTATGAACCGCACTATCAGCGAACAATAATCTTTTCAGTCAGTCTATGTATATTATTTTTAATGTCCAATATATAAACACCCGGTACTACAGAGGCTGTTAACGGAATGGTAGTTATCCCTCCGCCTGTTGCATTTATATTCCCTTTTAATAGTTGCTGGCCTGCAGTATTTATTAAAGAATACTCATACTTTCCTGCGTAAACATTACCAGTTGAAATATATATATTTTGATAAGCCGGATTGTTGATCACATAAAAACCTCCGGTTTCTTTACGATCAGATAAAGCAATGACGGTCGAAAAATTTTGCTGCCCATTTTTATCAATACTTTTAATACGGTACCAACCTGTGCCGTTTAAAGGCAGTTGATCGTTGTATTGATAATTGGTTGAAGAATTATTAATAACGTCAATAGCTGCAATTTTACGGAAGTTGATAGCGTCCTCGCTTCTTTCCACCTCATACCTGTTCACTTGTACATCCTTTGAGATCGACCATTCCAATTGAGAATAATTTTGTTTCCGTTGTGCGGTAAACTTCAAAAATTTTACAGCCACAAACCAATCGGTACTTCCGAAAGTATGTAATCCGAAATTATTAATAGCCGTTGCCGTTATAGTTCCGGTAGTAGCTATACTTCCGCTTGCAGATCCTCCACGGCTTGTCCATAAACCGCCCGAGTAGTTAACAACTTTTATATTCCCTAACGGGTAGGATGGAAATTGAATTTTACTATTATCCCAATTCAGTGTTAAATCAACTGTTCCTCCACTCACCCTGGTAATATCCCAATATTCATAAATATCCACCAGCAATATTGGCGACGATACGTTGGTAGGATTGCTGGTAGTTATAAAATATTTACAATTGAATTCCGATGACGCTGACAAATTAC
>JANNEK010000140.1:0-3364 GCA_031378605.1 Chitinophagaceae bacterium
CTGCCACACTGTGTGTCATGGGTTCGATTCCCATTCCCGGTATTACCGGGATAGCTCAGCGGATAGAGCAACAGAGAATCATGCGGGTTCGAATCCCGCCATCGTAGCAACGATGTAGCAAAATGGTAATGCAAAGCACTTAGGATGCTTGTAATCAGGAAGCCCACCACTTCCCAAAAAAAGGTGAACAAAAAAAATAAAGTCAGCGTTATTTACCGGTTGATTTGATTCGTTCTCAAAAATGAATCAATCAAGCAACCTGGTAAATGCCTGATAGCTGAAACAAAATGATAAGCGTTCATTCACTTTAGCAGTAATAACTTATTATTTAATAATAATACCGGAGAAACTGCTGAACTGAACCAACAACAATTGTTGAAATCAGCTTCCGTAGTTACACGGTGGTATATAAAACTGGCTTTATTAAAATAAATTAATAACAGGTCTATAAAACACTTTCTATTGGGAAGAGTTGAAAAGAGATCAAAAAAAAAGTATATGAAAAATGTAAAAATTAATGCCTATCAAATAGGATTGGTATTTAAACGTGGTGTATATAAGCGTTTATTGAAAGAGGGTAATTATTGGCTTTGGAATGAGGAGGTGTTCGTCTACGATATCACCAAACCCTTTTTTGCACCTGTAGAATTAAACATTCTATTACTGGATAAATTATTGGCAAACGAATTACAGTTGGTAGATGTAAAAGACAATGAAATTGTATTGCAATATGAAAACGGGTTATTGAAACAGGTATTAACTGCCGGTCGATATACTTATTGGAAATCTGCCATTCAATTTAATTTTATAAAAGCTGACATCAGCAAAATTGAAATTACAGAACCCATTGAGCGAGCCGCACTACTGAGTAAATTAGTAGCGCCGTATGTTCGAAGCATTACCGTGGAGAATTATGAAAAAGCGGTATTGTTAGTGGATGGGGCGTTTGCAAAATTACTAACACCGGGTAATTATTATTTCTGGCGAAACAATATCACTGTAACAATGGCGAAGGTGGATATGCGTCAACAACAACTGGAAGTAAACGGCCAGGAAATTCTGACGAAGGATAAAGCCGCATTGCGTATCAATGCATGGGCGCAGTACAAAGTAGTGGATATTGAAAAAGCCTTGTTGCAAAACAAAGAGTATGATAAACAATTGTATGTAGCATTTCAATTGGCCTTGCGAGAGTATGTTGCCGGCTTCAGCTTTGATGAATTATTGGAGAAAAAAGAAGCTATTGCTCCCTTTATTTTGCAGCAAGTAAAAGAAAAAGTGTTGACCTTAGGTATTGAGGTGAGTGGCTTCGGTATTCGGGATATCATTTTACCTGGTGATATAAAAGAAATCATGAACCAGGTATTAATTGCTGAGAAAAAAGCGCAGGCAAATACGATCATGCGTCGGGAAGAAACTGCCAGTACACGTAGTTTGTTGAACACTGCCAAGTTAATGGAAGATAATTTGATGTTGTGGAAATTGAAAGAAATGGAATATGTAGAAAAGATTGCAGATAAAATCAACAATATCAGCGTAAGTGGTAATGGTGTATTGATTGAACAGTTGAAACAGATTTTTGTGCCGCAGAAATAACTTGAATCATAAAAGCATAGATGAGTGAGATGAGTAGCTTATCTCACTCATCTATTTATCACATCAATAGTAATTCAATAATTTTAAAAACTGATTATAAAAACGTGAGTAAGCAAAATGCACAAGACCCATTTACCATTTAAAAAAACAAAACCAATGATCAATTAAAATACAACCGAAAAAAATTTGAATGGCCTTAAATTACCATTCCGGGTCATTCAATATATTATTCAGTTCTTCGTCATCAGGTTTACTATAACTGCCATTGAGAATTTCGTAGGCTTCAATAAAATCGTTGAGCAAAGGATTTTCTTTATGAATCAGCAGTGCGTTAAGGATATTGGTATTCCCCGCACGAACAACACCTTTTAACTGAACAATAGATCCGTCGTTATAAATTTTGAACCAATTAGTAAATTTGTGAAAACGTGCCTTTTCGCGGTTGTCGCTATTATCGCATATATATACAACAACATTTTTTCTTTCCTGGAGAAATGCTTTAAGTATAGTAGTAATTGTTGAGGCGATGCGTTTATCAAGTGGTACTTTGGTAAGTTCAATCGGTTTAAAAAATAGTTCAAGATTGAATCCAAAAACTTTAGAAGCTAACTCGGGATATTCAGAGAACGCAGTGGAAAAATCAAAGAAATAGCAATGGTAAATACAACCACTACTGGTAACGAAAGAATACAATCGTTCATTAATTCTTGATATCGGGTACTGTGGCAAATTTAAATCCTGCTTTTTCAAGTTCTTCAATTGACAAGCCATACTCTCTGGCGGCAGTAAGGTACTTACTCAGCTCAAGAGCAACGAGTAATTTTTCTTTGCCATTAACTTGTTTAGCTTTCTGCTCAAAGTATTGGGCAGTACGCTTTTCAAATGGTGGATGACCTGGCTTTTGCATATAAATAAATTGAATACCAAGGTACAAAATTTCTACTATAAAAGAAGAGATAATTAAAGACACAGTAAGAGTATGAAACTAAAAATAACCGGAAAAGAATTAAGGTCTATTGGCTATCCCGAAGGGCCTGTGATAAGTATTGCCATGGATGTAATGCATAAAACTTTTAAATACGGAAGCAAAGAGCAAGCACTTAAGCTACTAAAATCTGTATTACTAACACCAGAAAATTATAGCACACATGAAACTCTATCCTGCATAGCAATAAAACTGTTAGAAAAATCGGAGTCTGAAATCCCTCCTTTGGAGGGACTTAGGGAGGCCCCCATTCACTTCAATGTATTCGGGCAAGAACACATTGAAGAAGGAGCGATGCATCAAATGTACCAGGCAGCAAAGTTACCTATAAGTATAGCAGGTGCATTGATGCCGGATGCACACAGTGGATATGGATTACCGATAGGAGGAGTGTTGGCGACAGAAAACGCCATTATCCCTTATGGTGTTGGAGTTGATATTGGTTGTCGAATGTGCCTGAGTATTTTTGATATCGATCCAAAAGAGTTGATACAGAAAGAAGCATACTTCGCGAGGGAAATTAATGAGGCCACGTTATTTGGAAGCGGACAGCAATTTGATCAGGCATCGAATCATGAAGTAATGGAAAATGAACTATTCTATCAACTACCGTTATTAAAAAATCTGCATGGTCGTGCCTGGAAGCAATTGGGTTCAAGTGGAAGTGGTAATCACTTTGTAGAATTTGGTGTGGTGGTTATCGCAGAAAAAGATGAATTATTGGGAGTTGAAGCAGGAAGCTATACAGGATTATTATCCCACTCTGGTTCAAGAGCATTGGGT
>JANNEK010000346.1:0-1772 GCA_031378605.1 Chitinophagaceae bacterium
TTTTTTCTAATACCATTTAACAGGAAGTGATTTAAGTTTTTTAAAATAAACGACGAAAGTTTTATTTGGCTTATATTTTTTACATGTCGCTTAAATGCTTCCATCTTAATTGGACTGTAAATCTTCTGTTCAAACCAGGCAATGTAAAGCATCATCATGTAAATTACCGATTCTATTCTTACTGTTTTGCATTGATCTTTGGGAATAAGCGATTCTATTTTGATACCGGATTTCCAGCTTTTAAATAATATTTCTATTTGCCAACGTAACCGATATAGTTCAATTATTTCCAAAGCTGAGCAGCTCGATTTTTCAATATTTGTTATACATATGGCATAGCCTAAAACAATGTAATATTCCTTTGAGTGATTCAGCCGCTTATCTCTGTTCTGCCGGGCCTTACGAACTCTCTCTGACGTCTTTTTACTATCCAATTTAATAGCAATTAATCGAACCGGAAGTTTATGTTTGCTACCGCATAATACTTTGGTATCGATGTAGGTTTTATTTTTTAAAATGTTTACTATTGATATTTGCTTTAATGTTTTAGGATCGAAGAAGCTAGCATTGAATTGCTGGCGACTAATAAAATAAATACCTATTTCATTCATCTTTTTGAATATATCCAATACGTAGTATCCAAGATCCCTGATTACCAGATCGCCTGCCCTGGCAATGCTCAAAATGGTTTCAGATAATCGCTGTTCATTAGTTGTAAACCCCGTTATGCTAAATCGGGCACATAACCCGCTCATTATATTTATGATCACATTGATTTTAGCAACTGCTTTTTGTTTGCCTTTACTATAGTTTCCCGGGAACAGCTTGCGCATAAAATCCGGTAAGCTGATCGAAGTGCTGTCTTGTATGTAAATGTTTCTAAATAATCGGCAACTTAATTTTTGCGAGGGTTCTGCAAGCTGAATTCTTAAAACCTGTCCTACCAAGTTTTTTAATAATTCCACCCATGAACTGTTCATTCTTTTAAACAAAGCTTGCTTGCTCACAGTAGCACCTATATGTTGAGTTAGTGAACTTGCCCAGCAGGAATAGCTTTTCCCTCCATGGCTTATCATATAAAAAAATGAAATTAAAAGGCTGTGGGCCCTGATTTTGCTATTACAATGTTTTTCAAACCCAGTAAGACGAGCTTGTTTTGTAATTTCCTTTTTACTTATTAAACCGACTTTATTACTTTTAGCCGATGGAATGCGAGGGAGTTTTTTTTATTAGTCATATTAATTACGAAACTCGTTTTCCATCTTTAGTTGTACAACACATAATATAGACCTATCAACCATTTTAAAAGCTTTTTGTACATTTTGGTTGACGCTTATGCGATAGCTATCGGGACCAACTGCGGACCGGCCATCACCAATCCATCTCCACCACCTGCGGACAATGATCACTATGCATCGCATCAGGTAAAATGGAAGCACTTCGTAATTTATCTTTTAAATTATTTGTCACAGCGATATAGTCGATGCGCCAACCTTTATTAGTAGCCCTTGAATTAAATCGCACGCTCCACCAGGTATATTGATGCGGGTCCTGGTTAAAATGACGGAAACTGTCGATAAATCCATTGCCGAATAATTTATCCATCCACATTCTTTCTTCCGGTAAAAATCCGGATGTGTCTTTATTGCTTTTTGGATTATGAATATCAATATCCTTATTTGCAATATTATAATCTCCGCACACAATTAATTTTTTCCTTTCCTTTTGTATGTCCTGCAAATAATTAAACATATATTCCAGAAACTGATATT
>JANNEK010000351.1:0-11948 GCA_031378605.1 Chitinophagaceae bacterium
CTTCGGTTATATTCGACCAAATTATTGTGCTGGAGGAAGGAAGAATCATTGAAAAAGGCACGCATTTGGAATTAATTGCCCGTAAAGGATATTATCATCTATTATATGAAGAACAGCGGCGGGATGTTGAAAATAACTCGCCTGAGTAGCGGATATCCTTGTTTTCGCGCATTATTTTTTGTATTTCAGCGAATTAAGCATATAAAAAATTGCAAGAAATTTTGCTGGTTCGAAAACAATATTATATTTGTAACTACTTTTAACAAGCTAATTGTAAACAGAAAAAACAATCAAACGTGGCGTACGAAAACAATGACAAAAGAATGGAAAGCGTTTACAGCAAGAGGATAAGAGCTGGTAAGCGGAGAACTTATTTCTTTGATGTGAGAGCAACCCGTGGTAATGACTATTACATTACAATTACCGAGAGCAGAAAAAAATTTGATGGTAATGGGTATGATCGACACAAGATATTTTTGTATAAAGAAGACTTCAACAAGTTTGTAAAAGGACTTAGTGAAGCCGTTGATTACGTAAAGACTGATTTGATGCCTGATTTTGATTTTGATGCATTCAATCACGATCAGCCGGCAGATGGAGAATACAATGGAGAGGGTGGAGGACCCGAAGGAAATGCTGGTGCTTCCTCTGAACCAATTGCACCTTTTGTTGAAAGTTCTCCCGTAGTTTCAAGCGTTCCTTCTTCAACACCAATTGAAAATAATAACCCACCTGCTTCTAATATAGAGGAAGTGGATAAATGGTAAACAAACTATGATAATTTTTAATAAGCCCCATAGCCTGGGGTTTTTTTTATGTTCACAGTTGAGGATAAGTTTGGGAAACTGTATTTCAAAGCTATTTCCTAACTTTAGAAATATTATTGAATGCTAACTATTAAACTAATTGCTATGAAGAAAAAACTACTTTTATTGGTACTTACTTCGATTGCTATTTTTTTTGTTCTCAGGAATTTGTATAAAACAAATTTAACTTCTTCGAATACTGATCAATTAATTGAAAGAGACCAGGAAGAAACTGAAGCAGCCACAGATGCTGCAGGCGCTGCGCAATTTGAACTTCGGATGACTAAAGATCCAAAAACAGGAAAAATTCCGGATGGCATTCGGGAAGCAGCTTTGTTGGAAGCAGAAAGAAATTACCAACAGCAGCAAATTACACAAAACTCGGTGCTTGCAAATACTTATAATTTTCAAGGTCCGAATAATCTCGGAGGAAGGAACCGAAGCATTGTTTACGACGTTCGTTACAATGGAGGTGCCAATCAAACCATCATGAGTGGTGGCGTTAGTGGAGGAATCTATAAATCAATAGATGATGGTGCCACCTGGATTCGTAAAAGCCCAACCAGTAGTATTTATAGTGTAACCAGTATTGCACAAGATCCAAGAGTTGGCAACCAGGATACCTGGTATTATGCAACAGGCGAAGCATTGGGAAATAGCCCTAGTGCAACCGGTGCATTTTATTTAGGCGATGGAATTTATAAATCAATTGATAACGGTGAAACATGGACCAAACTAACGGCTTCGAATACTGGAGCTTTGGAAACATTCGACCGCAGACAGGATCTTATTACAAGAGTTGTCGTAAACCCTACAAATGGCGACGTTTTTATGGCTGCGCTGGATGGAATTTATCGTTCAACAAATGGTGGTACTACCTGGGGGATTGTGTTGTTTTCTAATGCTGGTTCTATAGGATCAGCAATGGGTACAGACCTGGTTGTCACGTCTGCTGGTCGTTTTTATGCAGCGTTCCCGGGCGCAAACAATGCTGCTCCTTTGAATGCTCCAGGAATATGGACATCTACTACCGGGGCTTCTGCCTCCTGGGGAAAAATAGCCGGTGATAGTTCTTTAACCAATCCGGTTGGTTGGAACACAAATACTAATTACGGAAGAATAGTTCTGGCTGTACCCCCATCAGCAGAAGATTCTTTATATGCGATTTATTATAATAATATAGATAATAGTTCTTGCCCGGGTTCTGTTGCCGAAGCGGAATTATTTAGATGGAGACAATCCACCACAACCTGGACCGATTTAAGTGCTAATCTGCCGAACGAAGCCGGATGTTCAGTTGGTAATGATCCCTTTTCGGTACAGGGTGGATATGATTTATTAATGTTTGTTAAACCAGGTTCGCCGAATACAGTTTTTATAGGAGGAACAAATATCTATCGATCTACGGATGGATTTACTTCAACGGGTAATACTACTCGCATTGGGGGGTATGCGAATGCTTCTGGTTATTCTTTGTATACAAATTCTCATCCCGATATTCATGCTGTTGCTTTTAGGCCTGGTTCTCCTAATATTATGTTATGTGGGAACGACGGTGGAATTCAACGTACCACTGATAATACGGCCGTTACGGTAAGCTGGACCCCCATTAATACTGGTTTTAATACTTATCAATATTATTATGTAGCTATTGACCCACGCAATGCGAATGCAAAAGTGTTGGGTGGGGCACAGGATAATGGAAGTACAAGAAATGTAGGAGGTGCGGGTATTAATTTTGAATCTATTTTTGGCGGTGATGGTGTTTCCGTAGCATTATCAAATGATATTCTGGGTAACACTTATGAATATGTTGGATTTCAAAATGGAGATATTTTTCGGCGCAATGCCTTAAGTGCACCCAATACTGGATCCAATATCAGACCTGCCACTTCAGTAAATGATGGCCTGTTTATAACTTTGTTTCAGGTAGATCCCGACAATACTGACACGTTATATTATATTAATGAAAGCAGTCTTTACCGAAATGTATCTGCGAGTACAGCTACCAGTTTAAACTGGACAGATATGACTGGTATTGCAACTGCTGTTGCTCCCAACTTTATTACTGCATTGGCAACAACCCGGGGTGCTTACAATCCTGCAACAGCAAGTTTATTTATTGCTACAGAAAATGGCCGTTTATACCGTTTGAATAATCCTGCGAATGCGGCAGCAGCAACAGCTCCTGTTGATATTACTGGTGCATCGTTTCCTACTGGTTATATAAGTAGCGTTGCTGTTAATCCCAGAAATGATGATACCGTTATGGTTACTTTTTCTAATTATACAGTTGCCAACTTACCAATTGCAAATATTTGGTGGACCGGGAATGCGAATGCAGCCTCGCCCACCTGGACCAATATTGAACGAAACCTAACCTTGCCTTCTATTCGCAGTTCTGTAATAGCCAGAACTTCCTTAGGTATTGAATATTTTGTTGGAACATCGGTAGGAATGTATAATACGACTAATCCTTTAACAACAAACTGGGCTCAGGAAGGAGCCGCTACAATCGGTAATGCAGTTGTCTCCAGCTTTGCCCTTCGAACTATTGATAATAATCTATTGGTAGGAACGCATGGATATGGTATGTGGAAAACTGCACTCACCCTTGCATTGCCTGTTAATCTTGTTGATTTTACCGGTAAAGCAGTTAATAAGATTAATAAATTAAATTGGGTAACAGATCAGGAACAGAATAATTATGGATTTGATATTGAACGTAAGTATACCAATGAAATCAATTTTAGCAAAATCGGTTTTGTAAAAGGAAAGAATTCGCTCAACAAGAATTATTATGAATTTGATGACGGTATTATTGACCTTGGCAAAGAAAATGTTCAATATCGATTGAAACAAATAGACCTTGATCAGAAGTTTAAATATTCCAATGTAATAACCATTAACAGAAAAGGCTCCGTTAAATTTGTTGAATATATTTCTGTTGTTGGAAATGCATTATTTGTTCGATTTAATAACAATAATGCGGATCAAACTGTTGAGGCGAGATTCTTTGACGTTTCCGGAAGGTTGTTGAAAAAGCAACAGCTTTCACGTCAATCACAACAACTCGATATTTCGAGCTTACCCGCAGGAGCCTATGTTGTTGAATTTACAAGTAGTACTCAAGAGAAACATACCCAGAAAATTTTGAAAAAATAATACTCGTTAAAAAAAGAAAAGCTCCGGTAATTTTTTGCCGGGGCTTTTCTTTAGGTGATATATTTTTAAAAATTATTTATTGTCGGAAATAATTTTTTCTTAAGAATAGTATTAGGCATCTCTTCCAGAATTAGAATTTTAAGTGTTGAGCCAGGTATAAGTGCATTACTGTTATTTGGCACAAAACAAGACATATTATCTGGGGGCAGTACATATACTTTTCCCATTTAAGTTCTATCAAATACAAATAACAACTTTCATTATCGTGAAATCACTTTCCAAACTCTATAGCATTTATTCCTTTTAACAAAACCTATTTTTTCTTTCAGCCTGCTATACCTAATCCTATAAATTATTTCAAAATGATATTCCCCCGCATCAATCTTTAAAACTGAAAAGGATTCATCCTGCATCGATTCAAAGAATACACGGTTAGTTTTGGCAAAAATATTTTCGCGGTTGAATTTGCAGGGATTTGTAAATGCAGTACTATTTTGCTCTCTCGTTTTTCCCATTAACATTTAACTAATCCATTTACAGATTGAAAGCTTGCTTAAACGTATGTAAGACCTTTTACAAAATGATACAAATAGATTTGAAATTCACTAAATTTAAAAATCAATTAAATTATTTCTAACAATTCAGATATGAGAACAAAATATTTTAAAATCAAGCTTCCATTTATTTTAGGTTTTCTTTTTTCAGTCAATTGCTTTTCGCAGGTTTTAAATACTCAACGCCCAAAAAAACTTCTAGATTTTGGGTGGAACTCGCCTTATACATATGAACTTCGAAATAATCTTATAAAATATGAAATTGGTGTTTTTGATGGGGTTTGTATAAAAATACCAAAATATGCAGGTGCTGGCAATGTATTTATGGTGAATGATTTAAGGGCTATCTCGGCAGATAGCATGAATTACGAGTTGGATTTTACAGCCTCTATGCCACAGAGTAAGGTGCTTACCGATAATTTCATAATAATATTTGGTGGCTCTCAAATGGACTGGTTTTCGGATGATGATTGGGCCGTGGCAGAAAAGCAAATACGGTATGCAGCAAAACTCGCCAAAACTCTCCGCTGCAAAGGAATTTTGTGGGATGCTGAAGCATATAAACCAGGAAAAAATCCATGGAAATATCCAGAACAAATCAATGCGGGTAAGTATAGCTATGAGCAATATTCGATTCAAGTTCGCAAAAGAGGTGCACAATTTATAAATGCTTTACAAGCTGAATTTCCCGATTTAATAGTTTATTCCTTAAGAGAGTTCTCTGATTTTCAGGATGGCTCACCATTCTCGGAGCCTTTGCTACCGGTGAAGGATATAAAATATACTAATGATAGACTAAAAGAAATGTGGTGGGGCTTGCACCTGCCATTTACTATTGGCATAATGGATTCTATAAAGGGCAAAGCAACATTAGTGGATGCCAACGAGGAAGCCTATTATTACACATCATCAAAGCAATTTTTTGAAACCACTAAAATTCTAAAAACGGATGCCCTGGCTTTAGTCCCCTCTGATTTGCATCATAAATTTGCCGCTCATTATAAAATAGGTCAGGCTATTTCGGCTGATTATACCAGTGGGCATTGGGCCAATGTGATTACTTTCCCGTATCGATTAAGCGGACAAGGTAAGATGTTAACCGCTCAACAGCAAGCCAAATGGTTTGAGCATAATGCTTTTTATTCACTTAAAACCAGTGACGAATATGCTTGGTTATATACCGAACAGTACAATTGGTGGACAGGCGAAAACGTTCCAAAAGGCTTTGAAGAAGCACTTTTAAAGGCAAAAAAGAAAATAGCAGATGGCACTCCGCTTGGCTTTAATGTGGAGAAAATGTTGAGGAAGGCAAGAATTAAAGCTGAAAAAATTCAACCCGAAAAGAAAAGATAAAATTCAATTTTTTGTATCCAAATTATATATTCAAAAATAGAGTCCCTCGGATGGAATCTTTGAATTGGTCAAATTAATATTAAGGTAACAGTGAAAACAAAAGGAAGATTAAATAATAATCATATAAAGAAAAACCCCGGCAAAAAAATTGCTGGGGCTTTTCTTTATATGATGCATTGTTTAGAAATTATTTGTTGTCGGGAATAATTTTTTTCTTAGGAACGGCATTTGGCATCTGTTCGGGAATTAGAATTTTAGGTATCGACCCGGGCATTAGTGCATTGGCATTTTTATAAGGCACCAAACAAGGCATATTATCTGGAGTTAGTACATATACTTTTCCAATTGGTGTAGTATGAGAATACTGCCCCTGTATTTCTGCTAATCTTATTCTTGCCAATTGCTCAAACGTTTTTCTTAATTTATTATTGGTAGTATCTCTCCAAACAAATGGCTTCGAATAGTCAATTACTGTTTCGTTCTTTTTTTTATAAGGACTTAAATGAATGGAAGGAGCCTGAGAGAAACCGAAGAATGCAAAAAAGCTAAATGTTGCTGTAAGAGTTATAGTCTTGAGCATAAAGTTTTTTTTATAGATGAGCCGATTTGTAAAATTGCATAATTAAGTTCTCATTTTTTTATAAGCATTTATTAATCCATTGGTGGAAGCATCATGCGTATTGATGGTGTCGGCCACGGATATTTCAGGTAAAATTTTATTGGCCAATTGTTTGCCCAACTCAACACCCCATTGATCGAAACTGTAAATATTCCAAATCACCCCTTGCACAAATATCTTGTGCTCGTATAAGGCAATTAATTGTCCGAGTACAAATGGAGTAATTTTCTTTATAAGGATTGAATTCGTTGGCCTGTTGCCAGTAAATACCTTGAAGGGAACAAGCGAATTGTATTCCATCGATGATTGACCACCTTTCTCAAATTCGTCAATCACTTCCTTCGTCGTTTTACCATTCATCAATGCTTCCGTTTGTGCAAAGAAATTAGAAAGTAGTTTGAGGTGATGATCTCCTAATGGATTATGACTGATAGCCGGGGCTATAAAATCGCAGGGAATAAAACAGGTACCCTGATGAATCAATTGATAAAATGCATGTTGACCATTAGTGCCTGGCTCACCCCAAATTACCGGACCAGTTGAATAAGTTATATCATTACCATTTCGATCCGCTTTTTTTCCATTGCTTTCCATATTGCCCTGCTGAAAATAGGCCGCAAACCGATGCAGGTACTGGTCGTAGGGTAAAATAGCTTCACTTTGTGCCCCAAAAAAATTAATATACCATATACTAATAAGCGCCATTAGGACAGGAATGTTTTTTTCAAAAGACGTTTCTTTAAAATGAACATCTGTATCCCCGGCGCCCTTCAGTAACTGTTCAAAATTTTCGTAGCCAATTGTTAATGCAATCGACAAACCAATAGCGCTCCACAATGAGTATCGTCCCCCTACCCAATCCCAAAATTCAAACATATTGGCTTTGTCGATACCAAATTTTACAACTTCTTTTTCATTGGTAGAAAGTGCTACAAAATGTTTGGCAATATGCGCCTCCTCTTTTGCCTGTTCTAAAAACCAGGAACGTGCCGTATGCGCATTGGTCATTGTTTCCTGGGTAGTAAATGTTTTGGAGGCAATCAGGAAAAGCGTTTCTTCCGGATCCAGCTTCTTCAATGTTTCAAATATATGAGTACCATCTACGTTAGATACAAAATAGGTTTGTATCCCTTTTACCCAATAAGGTTTCAATGCTTCTGTAACCATATAGGGCCCGAGATCGCTTCCACCAATTCCAATATTCACAATTTGCTTTACTGCTTTTCCAGTATATCCTTTCCATTGTTGCTTATGAACCTTGCCACAAAAATTTTTCATTTGTTCCTGTACCCGGTAAATACCAGGCATTATATCAACTCCATTTTCATGAATGGAATGTTTTGAAAAATTCCGCAGAGCTGTATGTAATACGGCGCGATTTTCTGTAGCATTTATTTTTTCACCACCGTACATTGCTTCAATGGCTTGCTTTAATCCGCATTCCGTAGCAAGTTGAATGAGCAATTCAATTGTTTGGTTGGTAATAATATTTTTTGAATAATCGAAAAGCAGATCATTCAAAACAAGGGAAAAAGAAGCAAAGCGATTCAAATCCTTGCTAAATAGCTCTTTCATCTGTAAAGAATTCATTTGTTCAAAATGATTTTTCAATTTTGCCCATGCCTGGGTTGAAGTGGGATCAGTTTTTGGAAACATATGCTGTATTAATTGCCTGTAAATTACTAAATCGCTGTATTAAATTTACAGAAGACTAGGTGCTTATCATTATTTAGTTTAATTAACGGCCATATAGCTTTTAGATTTGAAATTCTGCTTCTATTTTAGATTCGGTTTAGTTATTCTTTCAATCTATCCATTATTAATCAAATACCAATTTCTATGAAAACAGCTTTACTTAGTTTTTTATTAATCACAAACTTTAGCATTTGTTCCTTTGCAGGTAATTACAACACTGGTTTCTTTGGAAAAAATACGATTGTAATTAAAAGTTTTTCTGGGGTAATGGATAGAGGAATTGTAAAATTATCATGGGACCTAACAGAAATGGAACAGGAGGTTAATTGTTTTTTGGAAAGAAGTGAGGACGGTTTGTCGTTTTTTCCCCTTCAACGTTTTGAAATTAAAAAGGGATTTGCCGGAATCATGTATGCTTCTGATAAGCTAGTGAATGGCGGGCTGTATTATTATCGCATCAAAATGACCAAAACAGGTTATTTATCCCATGTATCAACTGTTCTGTCTATTCGCAATTCGGCTGACACAGAAATTAATAGTCCATTTAAAATAGAAAACCCGTTCCGGCATCAATTAACAATCAACGGAAATTTCGGTGCCCGGAAGATTTTCGTAGAAATCGTTGATGTCAATGGCCAGGTGCGTATTGTAAAAAATATTAAAGCAAATTCAGCTAAGGAAAGTGCTTCTATTGCTTGTGAAAATCTTGATAAAGGAGTTTATATAATAAGGGTTAAAGAAGAAATCAATGGCATACAAAAATTGATTGCTACAAAGCGGGTGATAAAAAATGCAGAGTAGACAAAAAGGAGTTGTTAGTACAATTGAAAAAGTTTAAAAAAATACTTCAACGATCAACATTACATTTTCTCAATAATTTTAACGACATAGTCAACCATTTCCTGCGTAATATCTAAATGAAGCACTAAGCGAATTTGAGTTGGTGTCATACCAATTACTAAAATAGAATGTTCCTTAAATAATTCAACTAATTGTTTGCTTGAATAAGGGGGATTCGCTTCGAAAATAATAATATTTGTTTCTACTGGCAATAGTTCCTTGCAAAATTCTTTTTGTATAAGAGCGCTTGCGATTTGTTTTGCCCTTCTATGATCATCTACTAATCGATGTACATGATTTTCCAATGCATAGATACCCGTTGCAGCCATATAGCCAGCCTGGCGCATGCCTCCGCCAAAAACTTTTCGAACTCTTCGCGCTTTTTGAATAAATGGTTTTGTTCCGATAAGCACACTTCCAATAGGGCACCCCAATCCTTTATTCAAACAAACAGAAATACTATGGAAAGCAGTACCGAATAGAGCAGGTGTTTGTTTTTTTGCAACCAATGCATTAAACAAACGCGCCCCATCCAAATGAAGCAGAAGATCTTTTTCATCACAGAGTTTCCGAATCCTGTGTATTTCTTCAATAGCATAACAGCCACCGCCACCCCGGTTTACTGTATTTTCAATACATACCAGTTTTGATATGGGTTTATGTACATCATCCGGATTAATAACCTCGGCTACCTGGCTGGCAGTTATACGTCCATTCGTTCCCTCTATCAGTTTAACCTGGCAACCCGCATTGCCCGCAATACCACCTCCTTCGTACTGATAAACATGTGCTGTTCTTTCGCAAATAACTTCATCACCTGGTTGTGTATGTACTTTTATTGCAATCTGGTTACTCATCGTTCCGGTAGGGCAATAGAGGGCAGTTTCCATTCCAAACATGGATGCAACAAGTGATTCTAATTTATTTACCGTAGGATCTTCAACAAATACATCATCACCTGTTACAGCACTGTGCATCGCATTCAGCATGCCAGGTGTGGGTTTAGTAACTGTGTCGGAGCGAAAATCTACTAACATAATAATAGTACAATAAGCCGGCTAATTTACGGCATTAAGGTTAGTCAGAAATTTTTTTAAGTAAAGAATTCAGCCAATTGGTTGTAATTCAGTAATTCGTTGGTCGCCGCAATTCATTTAATGGTTGCAGGGATATTTTTTTTAACGGTATATTAAACCCTTTCGCTCAATTGCCTTCTTATAAACACAAGCAATTATTCCAGAACCCTTAAAAAAGTATAGTTATGAAAATGAATCTGAAATTACTAGCCGCTGCATGGATACTGTTTGCAGGTATTACATTTTCTTCTTGTAAAAAAGAAGGCAGCTTACAAAACCCTTCATTAAATGATGAAGAAGTGTTAAGTGCAACACAGGAAAATACATCTGCCGATGCAGAATTTGATGATGTTGCAGAAATTGGATTATCGGCAGGTGCCGATCTCGAATCAACAGGTGGTGGTGATAACGGTATCGCTACGCAATCTGCAAATGGTGATGGCCCTGGTACCCGTCCAAATTTATTTGAAGATCTTCAATTTAAAGTAGGGCCCTGTACTAAAATTGAAGTATCACCAAACGACAGCACCTTCCCTAAAACAATTACGATTAATTATGGAGAAGGTTGTATATGCCGCGATGGAAAATTTCGTAAAGGTATCGTAGTGCTTCATTTTACAGCTCCCATCCGTAGAGCAGGCGCCGAACTTACTATTAAATTACACGATTATTTCGTAAATCGTGTACACATTGAAGGTATAAAAACGATTAAGAATTTAAGTGAAGAAGGCGTTCGCAAATATGCTACACATGTAGAAAATGGTAAAGTTAGCTGGCCCAATGGAAGAGGATTTACCTATGAAGGTGCCAAAATAGTTACACAGGTACGTGGAATGGAAACAAGAACAATTCGCGATGATGTTTATTCTATTGAAGGTCGCAATAAAACGGTATATGCAAATGGTACTACCGTTAATAAGAATACAGAGACTCCTTTAATTAAGCC
The DNA here is from genome assembly GCA_031378605.1 of Chitinophagaceae bacterium. Taxonomy (GTDB): domain Bacteria; phylum Bacteroidota; class Bacteroidia; order Chitinophagales; family Chitinophagaceae; genus Endoryza. The sequence continues at coordinate 11,055 of JANNEK010000351.1, forward strand.
AGTAGCCTGTGCATGGATTGTAAAAGGACTGTTGAAAATAAAAATAAATGACCGTGTTCTATTTATCGATTTTGGAAACGGTGATTGCGATAATAAAGCAACCCTTAAATGGGCAAACGGCGAAAAAGAAATTACCCTGCCTTAAAAGAACATTTTTAATCCTTGCTCATAGTTTTGAAGCCTGTTGTAGTCAACAGGCTTTTTTTACTAGTGTTATGGTAAGAGTAAATTCACTTATATCCACTCACACAAAAAAGGCAGAAGTGCTTTGTATAATAACTTCGTGCTTTCGTGGCAATTATCTTTTAATCACTAAGAGTTCGAAGAAAATATGCCCTAAGATTCACGAAGAAAAGACATCGTGATTTGCGAAAAAATTCTGTAGCTCCCGGTAATAAAAATTAATACATCAGAATAGATTTAATTTAAGACTAGTTACGAATCCGATCTGCTCAACCTCAGATAAATGGCAGGCCTAATGAGAAAGAGTAAAATTTACATGATATTGTTCAAACACATTTTCCTTAAATGAAAACGATTCCTGTAATAAAATTCAATGATGTGTACTAAAAATAGATTGTTTAGGAAAAACCCCGACAATCATTAAACAATATATGCAAAAAACAGCTTGAGTTATCTGGCTATGTATCTTGAAAATTCGAGCGAACTAAATTTCCTTAAAGCTGTTATTGAAGTTATAATAGCTACAATAACGAATGAAATTAGTAATGAAGAATTCGAAACGACTGTCGCAAACCGATATTGATCGCATCATTGAAATGGCCTGGGAGGATCGTACGCCCTTTGAAGCTATTCAACACCAATTTGATTTATCGGAAAAGGAAGTAATTGTATTTATGCGAAAGAATATGAAAGCTTCCAGTTTTCAGTTGT
>JANNEK010000199.1:0-1934 GCA_031378605.1 Chitinophagaceae bacterium
GCAACACATTTTCATTATTTCTTTTTGTAAAGAGTTGATAGTACAAATCAAAACCAACACGGGTTATACCATCGGCTCCCAGCCTTACTTCCACCGCATCTCCATAAAAAGATTCGCTCTTAAATTCGATTGCAATATCACTCATGATGAGTCCGATACCCTCTACTTTCAATTCGGTATAATCATATTGTTTTAACCATTGCATTCTGGCTTCATGTATAATACTTACAAAGGCATCATTGCCAACGTGGTTTCCGTAATTGATGTCAGCAATGCGAACGGGAATAATGAATGAGCCGATAACTTTTTCCGGAATGTCTAATTTAATTCTTGCCATTTTATTTATTCAGAAAATTTATCAACTTCTCCATTGCCTTTTTCCTGTGACTAAATTTATTTTTTTCCACCATATCCATCTCTGCAAAAGTTTTATCGCTACCAGTTGGTATAAAAACGGGATCGTAACCAAAACCATTATTGCCTTTCCGCTCACTGATAATTCTTCCATCGCAAATACCTTCAAAAAAATATTCTTTACCATCCAGTATCAATGATATCACTGTTCTGAATCGTGCTGATTTATTTTCTTCCGCTTGCAAATTGGTCAGCAGCTTTTCAATATTATCAGCAAAGCTTCTGGCCTCTCCTGCATATCGGGCACTTTTTACGCCAGGCTCGCCATTTAAAGCTTCCACCTCCAGGCCGGTATCTTCACTAAAACAGCTTTGCTTTGTAATGTCAAAAATGGTTTTCGATTTTTCGGTAGCATTCGCTTCCAGCGTATCGTGTGGCTCCGGTATATCAATATCAATACCGGCTTCTTTTAACGTGATGATGTTAAAAAGCTTGCCCAACACGGCTCTTACTTCTTCAACCTTGTTTTGATTATTGGTGGCAAATATGATGTTGTTCAAATTGTGTTGTATTATTAAATTGAAAAAATCTTTTTCAGGCAGTTCCATAATTTCATCTTTTCTTCTTTATTGGCCTGCAATTCGCTTAGCGAAACCGACGATAGATAAACCTGGTTATTAAATTGCTGCACCTGGTAATGCGGAAACTGTAGTGGCAACTCAATGGTGGCTGCATTCAACCCAAATAAAATCACTTTTTCGGCTTTTAGTTGCTCGGCTAAAATAGAATAATTTAAATCAGCATTTTTAGAAAGATTCACCAGCGCAATATCTGCCATGCTTAATTTACAGGCCGTTAAAATGCCGAGTAAAAAATTAAGTTCATCATCGGGTAAATAAATAGCAGTTTCAGTATTTACAACTATTGCAATCTTCTTTTGGTTATTCCCCAAAAAAGGGATGCTTCCGGATTGTATATCATCTAAAGCTGATTTGTTCGTTTCTAAATCGTACAGGCTTTTACTATACAAAGCCTGTAAAACCATATCCGGAAGCTGAATGTTATCTAAACTCATAATCTTGTAAATTAAACTCTTGCTTTTTTCGTTTCTTTGCCGTAAAATTAACGAATATGATTGCTGCCGAAAATATTAATATCACAAAAGTAGAACATAGTAAACTAAATGATATTAACCTTGAAAATATCCCCTTTGGAAAATATTTTACCGACCACATGCTGGAAGTGGATTACGAAGACGGCGAGTGGAAAAATGCTGAAATAAAACCTTATCAACCTTTATTGTTAGATCCCTCATTAGCTGCATTGCATTACGGACAGGCAATTTTTGAAGGTATAAAAGCTTATAAAAACGAAGCTGGCGAAGTTTCTATCTTCAGGCCCATAGATAATTTTAAACGTTTTAATATTTCTGCCGAACGCATGCAGATGCCACAAGTACCTGAAGATATTTTTATGGAAGGCATGCGTATGCTGGTAGCACTTGATAAAAACTGGATTCCCCAACAGGAAGATCATTCCTTATACATCCGCCCGTTTATGTTCAGCAGCGATACCATGAT
>JANNEK010000212.1:0-9154 GCA_031378605.1 Chitinophagaceae bacterium
TCCAGCCGGTACAAATGCCGAATGAAGATACAGAATTCAAGTTAGAACAAAATGTTGAATAATAAACGTCCAGCCCAGACTACATTTGAATAAAGTTATGTAGCTGATAATATAACAGTCAGCCCCAATTGCACAAAACCCATTGTTGGCAGAAGTGCTATTGGTCAAGATAGCGTTATAGTACTTTCTTTTGTGTCAATGCAAAACTTTGTACCTTCAAAAAAGTCAAGTCCGAGAAGTCCATTATAGTCAGAAAAAATGCCGTGAGCTAAGAAGTCGTAAACCTGAATTTGAAACTTTTCTTTTGTCAAACCAAGTGATGCAAAAGTATCAATCTCAAAAACTTCGGTTTCAATGATTCCGTTAGCAGTTTCAATTTCAACAATTCCAATGTTGTCTTTAAGGTCGTGTCCAAGCAAATACAAAGCATTGCTGTCAATAGTTGTATTTGTCGCACCTGTATCCAAAATCATTTTCAATTCATACTTGTTGTCGATTTCAATATTTACAAGTATAAGCCCACTTTCAGGCTCCCGTTTAAATTTATAGGTCATTTCTTAATACGATTAAAAATGCCTGTAATTTTTCTGGTCGGCCTAAAAGTACCCGTATAAATCAGAGTTATCTTGTCAAAGTTTGAAGTTTTGTCCCTACCAATATAACAAACTTCTTTTTTGTCTTTGCTATGGAATAAAGGGATGCCTGAAAGAACCTCAATTTTGCTGTCGTCCATAATTGGATTTCCAAGCAAAACCCATTCGTCTGGGTAAAGGGCTTTAATGTCTGCGATATTTATTAATTGTCCCATTTTGTTATCTGTTTACGATGCAAATTTAAGCATTTTTTCCGCCACTCTCAAGTTTATGAGACCTGTTACAGCATTTCTGCCAACGGTTGGGCTTTGCGATCGGCGGGGTAATAGAGAACGTCTAGCCCGGTTACGTGTCGCCCAATAGTTGTTTACTGTACAAGTTACAAATAAATGTTGATTTGAAGACGTCTCGCCCGGACTGAAGTTGAATAGCATTATCATAGCTGAGAATCTATTCGTCAAGCCCCGCTGGCGCAAAACCCCTGTTGGCTGTAGCTTTTCGTCTACTTTACAAATTTTGGCAACGCAGCTCTTGCAAGTATTTCATTGGCTTTTGCAAGTTTCTCTGGGAACAAAACTTTGCCTCTATATTTTTCCAATCTTTTATCAATGGGAACAATAGGAACTTTGGAGCTGTTTAATTTATCAATATGTTTCATATCAAAATGCGTTTTCTTTTTTTGTTACTAAAAATGCCTCATAGTCTTCGCCAATCTCAAACTTTACCCAAGTATTATCCTTTGTGAATCCAAAAATAGCAAAATCTTGTGAAATTTCATCTAAATTATTTGTTATTCCCATTCGGTAAAGTCGGGTTCTAACAGATGTGCTTCCTGTGGCAATAATCATAACTTTTGGATGTTTGTCAGTAAAAGCATAAACTGTTGAAGCCACAGTTGTTAAAACTTTTAAACTATCGCCATTATTTGTAACTGATAAATCATCAATTCCTTTAGCTACCTCATCATAGTCTCCAAATGCAAGATTATAAACGTTTTCATCGCTTGTCTTTTGGTATTCCACGACCTTTTTAACAACTCCATTTGGTCCTTCACTGTAGAACTCAAAGTATTCAAAATGGTCTTCTGCTTTAAATTGATATCTTGTCTTATTCAATTTTTTTTCAAAAGTAATAACTTTCTATCTAAAATTGTAGAGTATTAAAGTTTTCGCTTAAAGTTACAGCCAACGTTCTGGGCTTTGTAGCAGTTGTGGAAATAGATATTGTCCAGCCGGTACAAATGCCGATTTAAGATACAGAACTCAAGTTAGAACAAATTGTTGAATTATAAATGTCCAGCCGAAACTAAATTTGAATAAAGTTGTGAAGTTGAGGTTGTGTTCGTCTGCCCCAATTGCACAAAACCTGATGTTAGCAGCGGTACGGCCAACCGCAGGTTGTTAAGTTCAGGGGAAAACTCACCCTATTAACTTACAAAAAGTAAGCTTACGCGGAGAAGGGCAGGAGAGAGATGTCCCAAACCAATAATCAGTTTTAGTATATACAAAATGTCCAACCCAAAAAGAGCAATTAAGACAGACTGTATATACTAAACTGAAATTCGAGAGGCCATTCTTTTTTTTAAGCGATTATGAAGCTGCCGACCTAAATGCCCCACGAAATAAAGAAAGACCGATATATAAAAGTCATATGTCGAACCAAAAACGATTTACAAAACGTCCTTTTATAAAAGAAATAATTAGTCAACCCTTAAAAACCCAATTTAAATTTAAAGGACTAATCTGGTAACAATATTTTGTTTCGATTAAGTGCAAAAGTGGTTGAAAAAAACGGAACAAAAATAACAATGGATTCAACTTCCATATATTCATCATCCTTTTAAAGTTCATTGCTGCCGCAGCCAGCATTACATTATTGTTATCTCCTTTAATTCCTTTATAAAAATTACGGCTTAAGCGATGGTCCTGTTTTAAGTGCCCGATTTTGGGTTCAATAGCTGCCCTTCTTCTAAACCCCTTTCGTAGTTTTTGTTTTTCGTAAGCTGTCCTGTCTTTACCGGGTGCATCCGGGATAATAATTTTTGTTCCTAAAACTTCTTTCACACCACGGTACCCACGGTCAACAAAATTATTTTTTAAGATGATGCCGCTTAGCCTTTGCTGTTGTGCTATCGCAGGTTGTAATGTTTTACTGTCATGTATATTTATTTCCATGTTGATTGCGCCGATGATAACGCCTGTATTTTTTGTAGTAATGACAGAAACTTTTGAACCAAATTCAAATTTTTTATGTTCTTTGCCTTTGCTGATGCATTGTACATGGGGTTCGTGTAAAGAATAAATCTTATTATGGTCTGCTTTTTTTTGTGCCAATACTTTTTTAAATAATGTAAGGGTATTCTGATACAGGCCAGGCGGAAGTTTACGGCCCAGCTCCCGTACAAGCCTGCCCGCAATTGTTTTTACTTTTCTATCTGCTTTCCTGGCCCTGCCTTTATTTTTAGGATGGTTCCTGAAGCGTTGCTCCATCAATAATTTCTTCACTATACGGCTATAGCTTTGGCGCAGTGCAATACCTTCTTTAGCTGCCATTGCTACACATTTTTTAATAATCCTGCGATGTAATTTATTATCGGTGGGATAGGTGATATTTTTTTCCTGCACCGTAGTGTCGGTAGTTGCCTCTCGCTCCTGACCATCTTTTCCATTGATGCGGATACTTTCTTTTAAAATTAATTCTATCCCTTCTGTGCCAATTCTATTCCTGAAATGGACTAACTCACTAGCCTCACAGGGTTCACCACAAGCAAATACTTTTTCTCCGCTGAAATACTGGTAATAACAATTCTCTGCCCATTGTTCCACTACACTCTCATCACTTATATTACGGATATGTTTTAGCATCTGCAATGCCACCATTAACCTTATCGGTTTTGCCGGACGGCCCTCCTCTGAATAAAGCCTTGCAAAGGCTTGTTCAAAAATATCCCAGTTGATTTTATTGGCTAAAATATAAAGCGGATGACGATGGCTGAGCTGCTCTTCGAACCTGCTGTAAAAACCGAGTTGTGCCAACGGTTGTTGTTTTGATAGCATAACTATTTGCAAGATTTTGAATAGATTAATCAATTTTCCCGCAGATTATAACAGCAATAAATATGCTATAAACCCTTATCCACACTGCATTTAATAACTTTTTAAGGGACGACTAATTAGAATAATTTAGCGTAGATATATCCACGTTAAAAGTATTGGTGGGTAACAACTTTGCGCTTTCGCGGCAACCCGTTTTTAGTTTCTCAATGTTCGAAGAAAATCTGCCTGTGGTTTTACAAAGAAGGATCATCGTAATTTTGAGTAACGGCTCGGTATCCATCTTCAGTAAAATAATTATCGCATCGTTGGTTTAACGTAACAGTAGAATAATCTCTCAAAAATAAATTTCATTCTTCTTTATTATCGGATGAAAGATAAACGCTTAATAATCCACCAATCAAATCAACAAAAAAATGAATGATCATCACACCCCATAGCGAACCCGAGTGCCAAAAAATCATTCCGAATAACAACGAAAGAACCAAGATTTTAAATACGGCCCTGGTTCCCTGATAGTAGTGAGCAATACTAAAAATTAGAGCTGGTGTTAAAACGGCCCATGCGGCAGCAGCAGGGATACCAGCAAAAATAGTTTTGAAAAAACCAATCAGGTAACCGCGAAAAACAATTTCTTCGAAAACCCCCGCACTTACACACATGATAATATAAGCAGGCAAATCTTTTAGTTGGGTTGGCATGAAAGGCGTTTGCTCTTCAAGCTGCTCTTTTGTTTTTGTTAGTTGCGTTTTATCGGTTATTGAATAAATAATATCCATAGCATAAAGGCCGATGAATAAAAAAATCATCCACCAGGGGGTACTTCGCCCGGCGTTAATAGGAGAGATAAATCCCAATTCTGTAAATGGACGCTGGTAGAGTTGCCATACAATAATTATGATCAGGGCCATGATGAATAAAAAAAAACTATTACCTAAATAAAACTTCCTTTTGGTAGCCGTATCAAAAGCCATCGTCATTTCTTTAAATACAGCAGCACTTCGTATTCCAGAAACAAAAGGAAGCAATATTCCGAAAAGAAGAACGAGAACGTAATCGGCAAATGCCGGAAAATTATCCATCTACTTTTTTTGTTTTGATAATTCCAGTAGTTTATCGTGAAGAGTTAGTACCTGCGGAATGAGCATCTGAATTCCATCATTGATGATTATAAAATTACATAAACTCATCTTAACCTGTTCCTGCATTTGTTTAGAAATTCTGGCAGTTACTTCAGCCCGGCTGATATGGTCTCTTTCCATTACACGTTGGATTCGAAGGTTTACTGGTGCAGAAACACCGATAACATAATCTAACGCACTTTGAGAACCGCTTTCAAATATCAGGGCAGCTTCTTTAATTGAGTAAGGCGTTTTTTGTTGTGCCATCCATTGTTGTGCATCCTGAAGTGTAATAGGATGCACAAGCGAATTAAGCAATGTTAGTTTTTCTTTATTGTTGAAAACGATGGACGAAAGATGACTACGATTTAGCTTCCCATTTTCATAAGTTTTTTCACCAAACTCTTTTATTAATTGTTCTTTCAGTATAGGGTCTTCACTCATCAACCGCTTAGCCGCCGAATCGGCATCATATACAGGTACTCCCAGGGATTCAAAAATACCTGATACCGTACTTTTGCCCGAACCAATTCCACCGGTTATACCTACTCGTAACATTTAATGAAAGCTGAATTTGTTATATTGAATGAAAGCAGTGAAAAATTAACGAAAAAAAGTTCCAACCCACAAAGAAAAATCCCAAAACTCAATTCTGATATAGTGAGTTTTGAGATTATCCAATTACCGGCTTACACCAACTATTATTTAGTAGTTACTACGGCAGCTTTGTTTAATGCCTGCGACCATTCAATGGAAATAGCACTTTTTTCTATTTTCATATAACTACCCGGGCTGGTTTCAAGCATAATTGTTGTTCCATCTTCATTTACTTTGTTAACCGTTCCGTGTATGCCCGCAATCGTAACTATTTTGGCACCTTTCTGCATATCGGCCTGAAATTGTTTGGCCAATTTGGCCTTTTTTGCCTGGGGGCGAATCATGAATAACCAAAAAACTAAAATCATTCCACCTAATAAAACCAATTGTAATGTTCCGCCGCCTGCGGCCCCTTGTAATAAATAAACTAAAGTTGTCATTGTTGTTGTTTAATAATTAATAAGATCTGCTAAGATTTAGGTTTGTTTACAGTTACATCAAACACAAGCGTGTAAGTATGTACACTGGTATTTGCCGTAACGGAAATATTTTTATTTTGCATTCCTTCTTTGCCGTGGCTATCAAATTCCGCTTTTACTTCTCCTTCCTGCCCCGGGCTAATGGGTTGTTTTGGATAATCAGCAATCGTACATCCACATCCGGGTTTTACAGATTCAATAATCAAGGGTTTGGTACCCGTATTTTTAAAGCGATAACTGATTTTCAAAACTTCTCCCTGCGTGATTGCACCCATACTTTTTGAGGAATCTATCCAAACCATACTCGTGAAATTTGCAGGATCGGTTTCCTTAACCGGTGGTTCTGAAGTAGTAGCACTTGGCACGTTAGTAGTGGTAGAATTTGTGGGTACTCCATTTTCCTTATCTGTTTTATTTAAACAACTAACAAAAAGGGTTAGTGAAAGCGCCATACAAAAAAAAGTTTTCATACAATTTTATTTTAAAATTTTCAGATTGCCTTTTAACCGTTGGTTTTGTAATCTCTTTTATTCATTTTATTATCCCGAATCAGATCCTTATGGATATTATCGAGTATTCCATTTACAAACTGTCCGCTCTGTTGAGTACTGTATTCCTTTGCCAGGTCTATATATTCATTAATTGTTACTTTCGGAGGAATGGTTTCAAAAAAAAGAAATTCGCATACGCCCAACCGCATAAGAATCATATCCAGCACAGCAATTCTATCCGAATCCCAATTGTTTAATTTTGGTTTTATGAGATCCAATACCATTTCCTTTTTTTCAATTGTTGTTTCCAATAGGGAATTAGCAAAATCTTTTTTCTCTTTACTGATTAATTCCTGAAAATTATAGGAATTGGGTTTATTCAAAAAATTATTTATCAATTGAACCATAATATCTGCATCATCATCCCAATTGGTAAAGGTTTCTTCGATATGTGTAGTAAAAGATTCATTGGCTAAAAGCATTTCTGTAAAGATAAAATCGAGCATGTCTTTTTCCTGCTTCCGATCGCGGCTTGGGATAGCAATATATTTTTTATATTCATCCCGTTCAGCCAATTCGATATAAATTTTCCGTACCAACTCATGGTCCTCAATTAGCTGGGGCTTATCGTCTTTAAGAGCCTGTTTCCAGGTGGGACTATCCATAATTTTCCAAAGCAGTTCATTGCCCGCTAATTTAGTATTTACTATAAGGTCTTCTCTGGAAGGTAAATGCTTCGCCGCTCTGTTGCGTGAGTCTTTTTCTGCATAGCGGGCTACTTCAGTTATTAAATAAATAATATAAACAAGCAACTGCCGGCTTTGATCAAAATGTTTCTGTAAAGATCGGACTGCCTCACCCGGATTAACCACTTCCTCCCGGCTTTCAATAGCATACAGCACCTGCATCACTTTAACCCGAATATTTCTTCTGCTAATCATGAATCAATGAACTTGTTGTGAGCGGGCAAAGCTAGGGAAAACTTGGCAAATTGAATAAGATGTTCATTTGTGATTTAATTAAAAGAATAATACCAGCCAGCCGTTTTCTTTTTGAGGGAAAAACAATTTAATTTTTTTTATTTATCATTTTCATATTTTATTGAATATGAAAAATTGACACCTAATGACTTCTGCAGCCCAACCACCTATTGCCAACTACTGCCATCTTATTGGCATTAACTGCCATCTCTTCCTATTTTTGGTAAGACATGACATTTGGTATAAAATTCGATTACATTTGCTGCCCGACTAATTGGGCAATGATTAAATCTCATTAAAAAATCAAAACTTATAAAAATGGCTAAAAACAAATTAGGTGTTACCCCACTTCATGACCGGGTAATAGTTAAGCCCGCAAAGGCTGAAGAAAAAACGGCTGGTGGAATTATTATTCCAGATACTGCTAAAGAAAAACCTCAGCGTGGGATTGTTGTTGCGGCAGGACCAGGCAAAAAAGATGAACCGGTTACTGTAAAGGTTGGAGATACCGTATTATATGGTAAGTATTCAGGTACAGAAATTCAAATTGAAGGAGATGACCTGCTTATCATGAGAGAGAGCGATATCCTTGCAATTGTGTAGCTAAATTTATTTTCATTGAGTGATTCGGTTTATTAATTGATTCTCAATGTTCGATTCTTCTAAATCACAGCTTACGAATTTTTAAAAATTTCAAACTTTAATAAAATGGCAAAACAATTATTCTTTGATATTGAAGCCCGCAATAGAATGAAACGGGGCGTAGATATTTTGGCGAACGCCGTAAAGGTAACACTTGGACCAAAGGGTCGCAACGTGGTACTTGAGAAAAAATTTGGTGCACCAACTGTCACTAAAGATGGTGTTACGGTAGCAAAAGAAATTGAATTGGAAGATCCTATTGAAAATATGGGTGCGCAAATGGTGAAAGAAGTTGCATCCAAAACGGCTGATATTGCTGGTGATGGTACTACCACAGCAACTGTATTGGCTCAATCAATCATTAATGAAGGTTTAAAGCTAGTTGCTGCCGGTGCTAATCCAATGGATCTTAAGCGTGGCATTGATAAGGCCGTAAGACTTGTAGTTGAAAATCTTAAAGCGCAAAGTCAAACCGTTGGAAGCGATAGTAAAAAAATTCAGCAGGTAGCTACTATATCAGCAAATAACGATGAAACAATCGGAAAGCTGATTGCGGAAGCATTTGCTAAAGTGGGTAAGGAGGGTGTTATTACCGTTGAAGAAGCTAAAGGAACCGATACTACAGTAGATGTAGTTGAAGGTATGCAATTCGATCGCGGATATATTTCTCCTTATTTCGTTACCAATAGCGAAAAAATGGAAGTAGAATTACAGAATCCTTATATACTTATTTATGATAAAAAAATAAGTGCAATGAAGGATATTCTTCATATCCTCGAGAAAGTTGCTCAGGGTGGTCGTCCATTATTGATTATTGCAGAAGATCTTGAAGGCGAAGCATTGGCTACACTTGTAGTAAATAAATTACGTGGTACATTAAAAGTAGCTGCTGTTAAAGCACCAGGTTTTGGTGATCGTCGTAAAGAAATGTTACAGGATATTGCTATTCTTACCAAAGGAATTGTAATCAGTGAAGAGCAAGGTTACAAATTAGAGAATGCTGATCTTAGTTATTTGGGAACAGCCGCATCAGTAACAATTGATAAAGACAATACTACTGTGGTTGGTGGGAAAGGTGATAAGAAAGATATTGTTGCTCGTGTGAATCAGATCTAGGCTCAAATGGATGTAAACACTTCAGATTATTATAAAGAAAAATTACAGGAGCGTGTGGCTAAATTGAGTGGTGGTGTTGCCG